>JBAXZA010000064.1:0-8121 GCA_041670545.1 Eubacteriales bacterium
GTCGATGTAGGGCAGCATATCGAGCAGGGCGCGGCAGAAGAACGCATAGCGCTCGCCATCGTCGTAGTTGCCGTACATCGATATGCGCTTAAAATAATATTCATTGTCGAGAAAATAGAAGGTTACGCCGCTGCGCACCGTCTTGAATATTCCGCAGTATTGGTTTCGCCATGAGAGCCGGACGCGTATGGCGCAGACGAATTCCATTTCGCTGCGGTATTTTTCGTCGATGGCGCTGTATAACGGCATGGCGACGCGAACGTCAAGTCCCGCTTTGCAGAGCGCCGCAGGAAGTGAGCCGATAACGTCGGCAAGCCCGCCAGTCGATGCAAACGGAAGCGCTTCAGAAGCCGCGAACAGAATTTTTTTCATGATAACTCCTTTCTGAGAGCGCGCCCTCAGAGCATGGTGTTTTTGGAGATATAGAAGGGGGCGAGGTCACAGCCGGAGAGGACTCTGCCGTCGCGGATAGAGGAGTATTTATCGCTGACGACGCAGTTGAGCGATGCGCGTTTATTAACGCAGGTATCCTGAAACAGGATAGAGTTTCGCACGACGGCGTTTTTCGCCACATGAACGCCGCGGAACAATATCGAATTTTCTACCGTACCCTCGATAGTGCAGCCGTCTGCGACGAGAGAATTTGTGATAACGGCGTTGTCGGAATATTTTGTCGGCGCACTGTTGCGGATTTTAGTAAAGACCGGCGAATTTTTATTGCCGAACAGCTCCTTGCGGTGAGCTTCGTTCGATATGAGATCCATGGAAATAGCGAAATAGTCGGCGAACGAATTAACCGAAGAATAATAGCCGTCGTAGCGGTAAACGCGCAGATTGCGGCGATTGATATTGCGTCCGATGATATCGCGGTTGAAGCTGTTGAAATTATGCGCGATGGCATCGAGAATCTGCGTTTCGAGGAATGCTCTTGACGCGACCATTATATTAAGGCTGACGTCCTTCTGACCGGTCATGGACGCTGGCTGCATGAATATATCGGTGATCTGACCGTCGGAATTGGACTCAAAGATAACGTTTTTCGCAGCCGCTTCGCGTGTCAGGCTGACGCTTTTCACCACGACGGTAAGGTCTGCGCCGTTTTTGATATGATCGTCGATAATATCACGCATATCGATATTGCAGATGGCGTCGCAGTCGCTCATCACGATATAATCCTCGGTAGCGCGCTGGATATAGAAGCTGATGTTCTTGAGCGCCTCGAGCCGCGTCTGATAAAGGGTGTTGCCGCCCGACGCGCTCGCGGTTATATACGGCGGGAGTATGCGCACGCCGCCGGAGCGGCGGGCGAGATCCCAGTCCTTGCCGCTTCCGATGTGATCCATAAGAGAATAATAATTATAGTGCGTTATGACGCCGATGTTGGTTATGTCGGAGTTTACCATATTTGAAAGCGCGAAATCGATTAGGCGGTAGCGGCACATGAACGGCACGCTCGCCATGGTGCGCAGTCTGGTAAGCTCGGATATGTTCTCGTCGTGTATGTTTGAAAATATAAGTCCGCAGGCTGACATTATAGCATCAATTCCTTTCCTTATTTCGAGCTTTTATCGGTGAGCGAGGCGAGGTAGGCGGCGTTGACCATCTCTCCGGCGGCGATGTGCTGACCGGGTGCGATATCAAGCTCGCTGCCAATGACCGTTATGCCCTTTGCAGTATCTCTCGCTTCGCCGATAACGGCGCCCGCGCCGATCTCGGTATCGGCGTCGATGATGGAATAGTTGACCTCTGCGCCGCCGCGGATCGTTGTTCCGCTCATTATTACGCTGTCGCGGACGACTGCGCCGGGTGCTATCGTTACGCTGTTGAACAGCACGCAGTTTTCGACCTGACCGTAGATATTGCAGCCCTCGGTGACTATCGAGTTTCGTATCTTTGCGCCTTCGCCAGCGAAATGCGGCGGCAGGGCGTAGTTGCGCGAGAATATTCTCCATGAGCGGTCATAGATATCGAACACAGGCTTGTCGCCGAGCAGATCCATATTGGCTTCCCACAGGCTCGATATCGTCCCCACATCCTTCCAGTAACCTGAGAAGGGATAAGCGTACATCTTCTCTCCCGCGCCGAGCATACTCGGAATAATGTTTTTGCCGAAATCCTTAACGGATTTGGGGTCGGCTTCGTCGGCAATAAGGTAGTCGAACAGCTTTTTCTTCGAGAATATGTAAATTCCCATCGACGCCTTGGTGCTTTTCGGCACGGCGGGCTTTTCCTCGAACTGATAAATTTTGCCGTCGTCCTCGGTGTTCATGATACCGAAGCGGCTCGCCTCGGAAAGCGGCACGTCGATGACAGCTATCGTGCAGTCGGCGTTCATTTTCTTGTGAAAATCGAGCATTGCCGAATAATCCATCTTATAAATATGGTCGCCGGAGAGTATGAGGACATAATCGGGATCGTAGCGGTCGATAAAGCGCAGATTCTGATATATAGCGTTTGCAGTACCCATATACCAGTCGGCTTTTTTGTTGCCCTGATAGGGAGGGAGCACGACGGCGCCGCCCTCGGCGCGGTCGAGATCCCACGGCTGACCGTTGCCGATGTATTCATTTAATACGAGCGGCTGATACTGCGTCAGAACGCCGACGGTATTGATTCCGGAATTGATGCAGTTAGAAAGCGTGAAATCTATAATGCGGTATTTTCCGCCGAACGGAACCGCCGGCTTCGCGGTCTTTTCGGTCAGCGTATACAAACGGCTGCCCTGCCCTCCGGCAAGCAGCATCGCGACGCATTCTTTCTTCTTGTACATGATAAAATGCCTCCCCGTAATTATATATGACAGATTTTATTGATATAACGCGTAAAAATAGTTGATCAGGCCTGCGGTTTCAATCGGCTTCCGTTCCGCTTTTTCGCGACGCGCGCGGTTTTTTGGGCTTCACCTCGCCGCTGTCGGCTTTGGCTTTCACTGTGCGCGGTTTTTTGGGCTTCACTTCGCCGCTGTCGGCTTTGGCTTTCACTGTGCGCGGCTTTTCGGGCTTCACCTCGCCGCTGTTGACTTTGGCTTTCGCTGTGCGCGGTTTTTCGGGCTTCACCTCGCCGTCGCCGGCTTTGGCTTTCACTGTGCGCGGCTTTTCGGGCTTCACCTCGCCGCTGTCGGCTTTGGCTTTCACTGTGCGCGGCTTTTTTGGCTTCACTTCGCCGTTTCCGGCTTTGGCTTTCGCCGCGGATTTTACGTTTTGCTCAAATAGCTGATCTTCGGCGGGAGCGGGCGCAGAGGACGGCTCATACGGTGCGCTATCCGCTTCTCCTATGTCATGCTTCAAATTCAGCACGCCGCTTTTATGCTCGTCTGGCACGAGATATATTGCAGACAGAGGCGGCATATCGAGCTTTATTACCCCGTCCTCGCCGGTATATTCGCGCTTTACCCTGCCGCCGCCGCCGAAGCGCTCCTCGTCGGAGGAAAAAGCGCATATCCAGTCGCCGTCTATATACACCGGATAATTATAGCGCGGCGCGCCCGAGAAGTTGACCGCGGCGATGAGCCGTCCGCCGTCGCGCGAAAAACGTTCGTAAATGATAACGTTGTCATCGGCGGCGTCGGCTTCGAGCCATTTGAAGCCGTCCCACGAAAAATCGGTGTCCCAAAGCTGTGAATGCGCGAGGTAGAAGTGATTCAGCTCCGCCGAGAAAAGCTGAAGCCCCCGGTGAGCCGGATAGCCGAGCATGAACCATTCTAACTGATTTTCATAGTCCCATTCGCGGAACGGACCGTATTCGCTTCCCATAAAGGTCATTTTTTTGCCAGGATGACCTATCTGGTGCATTGTGAACGCCCGATATCCGGCGAACTTTTGTTCGTATTCTCCGAAATTCTTATCGAGCAGCGATTTTTTGCCATGCACGACCTCGTCGTGCGACACGGGGAGGATATAATTTTCGCCGAAAGCGTACATCAGCGAAAAGGTCAGCTTTTTATGCCCGAAGCGTCTGTAAAGCGGATCGAGCGAGATATAATCGAACATATCGTTCGCCCAGCCCATATTCCATTTGAGGGTGAAGCCGAGTCCCCCCTCGTCCGTCGGCTTTGTGAGCGCGGCGAACGCCGTCGATTCCTCCGCTATCATCATAACATCTGGGAATGTGCCGTTTATAACGCCGTTGAGCTTCTTAAAGAAAGCGATTGATTCAAGATTTTTATTCGTTCCCTCGCTGTTAGGCACCCACTGACCGGGTTCGCGGTCGTAATCGAGATAGAGCATTGACGCTACGGCGTCGACGCGCAGACCGTCGATATGATATTCTAAGCACCAGTACATCGCGTTCGATATGAGAAAGGACTGCACCTCGCCGCGTCCGACATCAAAGCAGCGCGTTCCCCAGCCCTTATGCTCCATGCGGTCGCCGCCCTGATATTCGTAGAGCGGGCCGCCGTCAAATTCATAAAGACCATGCTCGTCTTTGGGGAAATGTGCCGGCACCCAGTCGAGTATAACGCCGACGCCCGCCTTATGCAGACGGTCGACAAAGCTCATGAAATCCTTCGGCGAGCCGAATCGCGAGGTTGGAGCGTAGAAGCCGCACACCTGATAGCCCCACGAGCCGTCGAACGGATGCTCCATCACCGGCATAAGCTCGATGTGCGTGTAGCCCATTTTTTTCACATATGGGATAAGCTCGTCGGCGATCTCGCCGTAGGAGAGATAATTTTCGCCCTCCTCGTCGCCCGCCGTGGTTTTGCCGTCCCGCGTGCGCCATGAGCCTAAGTGCATTTCGTAAATGTTTATCGGGCAGTTGTAGATCGTGCCGTCGCTGTGCCGCGACATTATATTGCGGCGCGACTGCATATAGCCGCCGTCGCTCCATTCATAGCCGCCGATATCGTACAGCTTAGACGCGGTTTTCATATGAAGCTCGGAATAAAACGCGTAAGGGTCAGCCTTGAGATGCTCTCCCGCTCCGCGCACGATACGGTATTTGTACCTTGTTTTATCGTCGGCGAAGCGCCCGGCGGGAACATAACATTCCCATATTCCGGCGTCTGTGATGCGCTTCATCGGCGTGTCGCAGCTGTTCCAGCTGTTGAAATCTCCGCAGAGGAAGATATTTTCCGCTCCCGGCGCCCATACGCGGAAATAAACTCCGTCCCCCTCAGGATGCGCGCCCATGTATTTATACGCGTTGAAATTAGTTCCCTGATGAAAGAGGTACGCGGGATAATTACCGGCATTGCTGCCGCCGTCTGCTCCTGTCACAATGAAAACCGTCCTTTCCGCCGAAGTGACGCCGCGCGTAAAAAACTTCGGTAACTATTTCTATTATATTACATATCTCTCAAAATATCAAGTAGCAAATGTAAATATTGAAGAATATCAATGATTTTTATGTTAAATATATGTATAATTTATACAATAAAATATACATATATTACCACAAGCGTATCGGATGCTCCTTGAGCTGACGTGCCGCCGGATATCAATACTCCGACGCGCACACTTCATTTGCCGCGCCGGCATACACATCGGAGGAAGAATCGGTGCGATATCTGTATGTTCAATGGTAAATACATAACAAAATACGGTCTGCGTTGTGAATATTTTGCAAAAACGCTTGTCAATTTTGTGTATATGTGATATACTATATGCGATACAGCTGATTAATATTTTCGGGGCGGTTATGCCGATAAATACGTGCATATATAATAAAAAGGTATAAAATAAACGATAAAAAATTAACGCGGCGGAGGTTATGCCCGCTTAGCGCCGCAGCAAAGGAATTGATTTTTATGAAATATCTCGTTGTGCTTGAGGACGGAGCAGCCGATTATAAAATACCCGCGCTCGGAGGAAAAACGCCGTACGACACCGCCGACAAGCCCGCCACAGACGCTCTCGCCGCCCGCTCGTTCTGCGGAATGGTCGAAAACGTCCCCGCGCATATGGTGCCGGAGAGCGACACGGCGAATCTTGCGGTAATGTCATACGACCCCGCCGTATTTTCAAAGGGACGCTCGCCGCTCGAAGCGGTTTCGATGGGACTTGAAATGTCGCCAGCGCAGACCGCGTTCCGCTGCAACGTCGTCACCCTCGGAAATGCCGACGGCACGATTTCATACGATATTCCCTACGATGAAATGACCATGCTCGACCACAGCGCCGACGAGATAACGACCGCCGAGGCGGCGCAGCTTATTCGCGCCGTCGATGAAAAGCTGGGCGATAAATACAGAAAATTCTATCCCGGAATCAGCTATCGCCACTGCCTGTTATGGGAAAACGCGCCGGACTTCAAGGATTTTACACGTCCGCACGATATAATCGGCAAAAAAGTCGGCGGGCTGCTCCCGCCCGAGCCGTTTCTTTCGCTTTACCGCGAGAGCCGGGAGATACTTAAAAATCATCCTGTCAACCTCGAACGTCAGAGCCGCGGACTTCGCCCCGCAAACTCGATATGGCTCTGGAGTCCCGGCAAAAAGCCGGCTCTGCCGTCGTTTACCGATAAATGGGGACTGCGCGCATCCGTTATATCGGCGGTCGACCTCATCAAGGGTATCGGACTGTGCGCCGGAATGACCTCGGTCGATGTCGAGGGCGCGACCGGAAACATACATACCAATTTCACCGGCAAGGCTGACGCCGCCATAGCCGAATTCAAACGCGGTCAGCAGTTCGTTTATATCCATGTCGAAGCGCCGGACGAGTGCGGTCACCGCGCCGAGCTTGAAAACAAGGTCAAATCGATCGAATATATCGATAAAAAAATAGTCAAGCCGCTTTACGACTATCTTGTATCCACGGGCGAGGATTTCAAAATAATGATCCTTCCCGACCATCCGACGCCGATTTCACTGCGCACACATTCCCATGAGGCGGTGCCGTTTATGATCTACTCGTCCGCCGACGCCTCGGGCACAAAGGGCGTTTCCAAATTCTGCGAGGACACCTGCGCCGCCGCCGGAAACTATTACGATCACGGCTATGACCTGCTCTCGCGCATGATAAAGAACCTCTGAATAATGCGTAATTCGTCGATGCAAATGTTGAAATACAAGGGCTAAACGCCATTGATTTCAACGCGTCGGCGAATTAATCAGAGGTTTGATAATAAAGTGACGGCGCACCGCATAAATTCTCCGAACGTTTACATTAATGTGACAAAACAGAGGTAACATAATATGGACGAAGATAAAAACGAATCGAATTCCGGCGCGGCGGACACCGGCTTAAATTCCACGGACGCCGCTGATAAGTCTGCTGCGGACACGCCGCTTCCGTCGCCGGACGGCACGGCGTCCGCACCCTCAAAAAACAACGCGCTTATGAGCGCTTTTGAGTGGATTGAGATGTTCGTGTTCTGCTTCGCGGCAGTACTGCTCATAATGACCTTCATCGCGCGGCATTCGCCGGTCGTAGGCTCGTCGATGTACCCGACGCTGACCAATGGCGATATTCTCATCGTTTCCGATATCGGCTACACGCCGGAGTACGGCGATATAATCGTGCTTCAGACGCCAAAGCTCGGCTACAAGGAGCCGCTCGTCAAACGGGTCATCGCCACCGGCGGTCAGACGCTCGATATCGATTTCGACAGCTGGACGGTAACGGTCGACGGAACGGAGCTTGATCAGAGCTATGTCAATTACGAAGAGGGAACGTCGATGCTGAGAAGCGGCTATTCCTTCCCCATGACCATTCCGGATGGATATATCTTCGTCATGGGCGACAACCGCAATCATTCGATGGACAGCCGCGATTCGGCAAACGTCGGTATAATCGACGAACGCTTCGTGCTCGGCAAGGTCATATTCCGCGTGTTCCCGTTTGATAAAATCGGGACGGTCGGACTTGACGGATAATTTGCCGCGCACGATAAAGATAAAATTATAACCAAAGGGGTAAAAATGCCTTCAGATCAGATACAGTGGTTTCCCGGACATATGGCGAAAACAAGGCGGCTTATGACCGAATGTATGCCGCTTTGCGACATCGTGATCGAGATACTCGACAGCCGCATTCCGCGAAGCTCGCAGAATCCCGAGGTGCGCCGTTTGTGCGCCGGAAAACCCATGCTCACACTGCTTTCAAAAACCTCGCTTTCCGATCCCGAGGTGAGCGCACGGTGGAAAAAATTCTTCACCGAACGCACCGAGGACGGAGA
>JBAXZA010000065.1:0-8022 GCA_041670545.1 Eubacteriales bacterium
TAAATGGGGCAAGCTCAAAAGTACCTACATCGACGGCTATTTGTCTCACATAAACAAGGCGACTGGGCGCATCCATCCTGACCTGATGCCGCTCGGCACAGAAACGGGACGCTTTGCTTCACGCAATCCGAATCTGCAAAACTGCCCGCGCAAGGACAACGACCCCGTTGGCGTGAGAAAGTTTATCACCGCGCCAGAGGGCAGCATTCTCATATCTCTTGATTTTTCGCAGATAGAGTTACGCGTGGGCGCGTTCTACTGCCGTGACGAAAAAATGCTGCAGACCTACCGCAACGGCGGCGACATCCATGCGGCTACGACCTCGGTCATTTTTCATGTGCCCTTCAGCGAAGCAGCGGATAAAAACGCACCGCATTACAAGGAGCACCGCACCATCGCCAAAAACTGCAACTTCGGCGTGTTCTATGGACTGTTTCCGAACGGTCTGCAAAAGACGCTCAAATTCAAGGCGGGGCTTGAGGTGTCAAAGGAGGCCTGCTCCGGTATCATCGATAATCTGAAAAGCGGCTACCCACGCCTGACCGAATGGCAGGACGCCACCAAGAAACACGCAGCCAACACCTGTTACGCGGAAACCTGGCTCGGTCGGCGCAGGTATATCATTGGTATCCTTTCTCAGGATTGGGGCAAGCACTCCTTCGCAGAACGCTGCGCCATGAATACGCCAATTCAGGGCACGGCGGCGGATATACTCAAGCTGGCGATGGGGCGCATTGTCGCCGGGATCAAGGAGCGCTCGTGGCTCAAGCCGTTCCTACAAATTCATGACGAGCTGGTGTTCGAGATACCGGCGGACAAGCTGGATGACGCAGTCGCTTTTGTCAAGGAGTGCATGGAGGTACAGCCGTTCCCTGAGTTTGATGTGCCGATTATTGCGGAAGCCGCCTATGGCGAGAGCTTCGGCGACCTGAAGGAAATACCATCGTTGGGTGCACTCCAGTTTATTGACGCGCTGGAACACTATCTGTATCTCGCGAATGGCACGAATTTTTCGTCCGTCGACGGTAAGACGTGGGATACCACGCCGCAAACCAGCTTCAGCGGCGACAAGACGACAATAATTCATATACCGGGCGACGGTTTTTACGTTGGCATGTCCGGTTCGTATGTGCTCTACGCTGCGTATCCGTAAAATTGATTAATTTATATGATAGATTAATGTTGTAAAAGGGTGATACCTTTGATCGCATTCCCCTGCTATGTGGTGTGAGGAGGCACAGATAGAAAATCCTCCAGAGGGCAGTAACTCCTCTGGAGGATTGAGGGTTTGGCTGATGCAATTGTCTTTAACTGGTGGGCAATTTGAACCAGTTGTAGCTATTGGGGCCTGTGGGAACCTTAGCGTCACGGCCGTTGTAGGAAGTGTAGATGTAATAGTTCCCGTTCCCGTCATCATATATATCCCCGATATCAGCGAGGTAAAATTTATCTCCTGACACATCGGCTGTGGTCAGTGTTTTCCCCGACACCCGCACGACGCCGTCCCATTTCCGTGAGGTAATCTCATATGGACCTATAGCGGCGTTGCCTTTCCAGATGTCCCACGTCTTTGTGATGACATAGTAGTTGTTGTCAGAATACTGAAAGACCGAGCCTTCGGTCAGCGTGTACTCGTCCTGTGTATAGGGGGGATCGGGCCACACCGAGTCGGAAGACAACAGGATATTGGTTCCGGGATAGGTGTTGGAATCGCTCGGATCAGACGAATCGGTAGGGTTGGTGGAACCGCCACCCTCTGGGATATCGCCAATTGCGCCATGAATGCTGCAGTTTATATGTAGGCCGTCCTCGGACACCGAGTAGATGCCACCGGAAGGGCAACTGTATGCGGATATATCTTCGACGAAGTCGGAATACTCGCCTTCAAGGATGTTTTGCAGCGTGACCGCTTCGACATTGGGGTAATTATAGGAGTAAATAGTCTTGTAATGGCGTAGAATTGCGCTGCGATTGACCAAGCAGACCTTTTCGTTGGCTAAATCAATATACCCGATCAATGATGGTACCAAAACAGCTGCGAGAACGGCGAGAATGACCAGTACGACGATGACTTCAACCAGAGTAAATCCGAAGGCTGCTCTTTTTTTATTATACATAAACGGTATCCCCCATAGCATTCCGCTTTTATATTATTATATCAGATGCCAACGGTGCTGTCAAACATTCGCTAACGTAAAAACAGAAAATATCAAGGGTTAAATAGTATGGAACCATGTGATTCTATACAAAGGGAGGAGATATTATTATGAAGGATAATTGTAACTGGATTCAAGTGACGTTCGCTGCTATTGGAGGGTGGCTGGGATATTTTTTCGGAGGCTGGGATGGCTTTTTGTACGCGCTGCTCACCTTTGTCATTATGGATTATTTTACCGGAATGATGTGCACGGTGCTTGACAAGAAGCTGTCCAGTGAGGTTGGCTTCCACGGTGTATTCAAGAAAGTGTTTATCTTCTCGTTGGTAGGCATCGGACAGATCATAGACAAAAGTATAATCGGAGAAAGTTCGGTAATCCGAACGGCTGTCATATGATAATAAACGAATTGTTTTCACATTGATGAACGGTAATGAAATTGAATAAGCAAACGGGAACAGACTCCCTGCGTTGAAAACGATGTGGGGAGCTTTTTTGTTTCGTCGATTTATGCGTTACACTCAAAACTCTGGTTTACACCATAAATGCACCAAAATACTGCTCGTTAACGATTTGCTGGAGGTGCGGCGACGGTCGGAAGTAAAATCGGCGTTTCAAAGGCAAAAATCGATGCTCGACGTGGCTGGCGGTTCTAGCGTTTCAAAACGAAAACAGCCCGAAAAGCCTGCAAATACGGCGTTTTCGGGCAAAAATATATCGCAGAAGACGAATACATTAATTGTATCAATCTTCTGCGATATAGTTGGTGCGGGTAACAGGGGTCGAACCTGCACACCATAAAGTATGAGATCCTAAATCTCACGCGTCTGCCAATTCCGCCATACCCGCTTATCGAGCCTGTTTGAAGGCTCATTTTTCATATAATAATATCGTCCGCAGCATCATCAGGCCTCATGCCGATAATTTCGGACGCTGCATCAAGCCAGCATTTCGCTATAAGCCCCTGACCCCGATAGGTAGGGTGAACGCTGTCCCAAACCCAATAATTGGCAGTCATATTTGCGCAGGCGCGATCAAAATATTTCTGGAGCGGAATAAAAATCCCGTTATATCGTCTGGCAATACGTTCAGCCGCGACTTTTTTTGCTTCGAGCGCCTCATAATATTTTGGATAATCGTCGCCCAAATTGCCGCTGTCGAGCAGAAACGGTTCGCATATGATAAGCCTAAGCGCCGGATTTGCCGCCCGCGCCTGACGGATCAAAAGATCGTATGTTTCCTCATAACGATCGCAGTAGGTGCCGCCGGATGATACCGCGCGCACCTCTTCGAAGGCGTCGTTTACCCCGATGAGCAGACTGAGGATATCCGGAGAGAGCGAAAGCTCGTCCTCCTGCCAACGGCTGTAAAGATTGGTGACCCGATCGCCGGATACCGCCCGATTGACAAATTCGTAACAGCGCTCCGGAAATTCATAACCGAGCTTGGATGCGATGATAAATGGATAAGAATGACCGAGGATGTGATTCGGATCGTCTGTATGACCGCGCCCACCATCGGTTATCGAATCTCCTTGAAATAATATCAGCATGATGTCCTCCGGTTTCGGAAAATCCGATTTTCCAAGCATTCTGCGATACCATAAAAACTGATTTATTATAACATATTCGACAGGATTTGTCAATCAAAAAATAAGCAAGCCGCAATAAATTATCAGGCTCAGATGATGATGCCGTGAAGATGATCGATTTCATGCTGTATTATCTGCGCCGTCCAACCGGAGAAGCTCTTTACGCGCTTTTCGAAGCCGCGCGTCTGCCATTCGACCTTGATGGTTTTGAATCTTGACGTCCGGCGCGTTCCGTCGAGCGAAAGGCAGCCTTCATCAGCATCATATTTGCCGCTGCGTTTTATAATCTGCGGATTGAACATCACGGTATAAAGCTCACCGTCGCGGAATACGATGATATTTTTACGGATACCGATCATGTTTGCCGCCATGCCGACACAGCGTTCGGAGTTGGCACTCAGGGTATCGAGCAGATCGTCTGCTGCCGAGATGTCGGCGGGAGTGGCGTCATCCGATGGCAGCGAAAGGAAAAAAACGTCGTGAACAATAGGTTTTTCCATATTTACTCCAAAATTAAACAAATTATCATATAACCGGCAAATGACGGATGATGTCATAATATTACATAAAATCAAGGCATTGACTTCACACCGGCATTGTATTATAATATAATATAGTATATATCGAAAGGGAAGTGTGAAATGACTTCGGAATGTATATCGAACGCAAAACTCGAGGATACCGGATTCTGCTATACAATGTCGCTGATACAGGGAAAATATAAAATGTTCATTTTATATACGTTAAGCGGCTACGGAATCGTTCGCTTTAATGAAATGAAGCGTTATATCAACGGAATATCATATAAAACGCTCAGCGCGACGCTCAAGGAGCTTGAGTCAGACGGACTTGTCGCGCGCAGGGAATATCCGCAGATACCGCCTAAGGTGGAATACAGCCTGACCGAACGCGGCGCTTCGCTTATACCGATACTCGACAGCCTGTGCGAATGGGGAACGCTGCACAGAGAGCGGAAAAGCTGCATATGAGCTTCGCCGCAGAAGCTTCACCCGCGTTTCGCACGGCGTCCGAGCGGAAGCTGCGTCGCTATGATCGCGAGAAAAATAATAGTACAGCCGAAAAGCTCGCGCGGTGTGAGCGCCTGACCGAGTATGAGCCAGCCGGACAGCACCGCGAATACCGATTCAAGGCTCATGACGAGCGACGCGACGGTAGGCTCGGCGTCCTTCTGACCGATTATCTGCAATGTATACGCGACCGCGCCGCTCATGATTCCGGCATACGCGATAGGACCTATCGCGGCGAGGATATCGCTCATGGCAGGCTTTTCAAAGATTAACATAAGGATCGACGAAAGAATCGCCGCGACCAAAAACTGCATTCCGGAGAGCATTATGCCGTTCACGCGCGGCGAATAATGATCCACCGCCATAATATGAAATGAGAAGCATATCGCGCACATAAGTACAAAAATGTCGCTCGGAGCGACGGAAAAACCCGAACCGGGTTTTATGCAGAGCAGATAAAGTCCGACGAGCGCGGCTGCGACGCACGCCCAGACGATTTTCGGAACGCGGCGGCGCAGCACGACGCCGAATACCGGCACGAAAACGATATAGAGTGCGGTAATAAAACCCGCTTTGCCCGCGTCCGTGCCGGACAGTCCGATCTGCTGAAGCGTCATCGAGATAAAAAGTATCACTCCGCAGATAAGCCCTGAAAGCAGCGTGTCGCGCGTCGTGTGATTGCCGATTATGAGATTTTTCGCAGTAATGCCGCCGTTTGCTTTTATATATTCGCGATCGCGAGAATTTACGAAAAGCGCCGCCGGTATCAGCACGATAAAGGACATTATGCAGCGTGCCGCGTTGAAGGTGAATGGCCCGACTACATTCGCACCCTCGCTCTGCGCGACGAACGCCGAGCCCCATATAAGCGCGCAGAGGGCGAGCAGCAGTGTTCCGCGTATCTGTTTGTTTTTAATAAAGATCACTCCGTTATGAAAAAATACGTTATTATGCGTCAATGCTGAATATTATAACATATTTCGCGTTGTTTTGCAAGCAAAAAGACAATACCGCAATCATATGAATTGTACGGTATTGCCTTTTTGTTATTTATAAATGTTTTCACAAACCAAGTCCATCGATATTTTACGCGAGAATCCCATATGGGAAAGATTTTTATAAGCCGGACGGAATCGTTCGCCGTTTATGAGAACAGGTTATTTTCTCCGCACAGCGAATGAAGCTCGGGCAGTGCTGAGCGGAGCGTGTTCCAATAAATATCCGGCAGCGCCGCAGTACCGCTCATTAGATAGAGATTGCGCAGTCCGCAGCCTATCTCAAGTCTCATTTTTTCCACCCAATTATCCGGTGAGAGCGCGCCGACCGGATAAACGGTGGTTTCGCTGAACGCGATATCGTTGTTTCCGATGAGCGCGAGATGATTGCGTATGCTCGCGCAAAGGCTGCGTTTGCCCTCGTCACACCCGAAATCGCCGTCGCCAAAATGAGCCTCGCCGACTCGCATCAGCAAATTATCGGGCATTTCACGGCGCAGACGTTTTATATCGATACCATGACGGCGTCCGCCATCATGCATTACCATAATGCCGGAGGTTATGCCGTCCGGCGTCACCCCGCGCAGAAAGCGTGAGATGTGTCCGCACTGAAAATCCATCCAGCGTTCGCAAAGCTCTGTGTCGCGTTCCTCGAATATTTCGCTGCGGCTGACACTTCGCCCCTCGAGCGCCGAAAATTCCTCCATACAGCGCGGGCAGTAGCAGCCCTGCATATCCCCGCCCCAGCGTCCAAGCCGCAGATCGTCGTCGTAAAAGATGACTTTGAAGCCCATGGCTTTGTATTTTTCGACGACAGCGCGGGTATCGGCTATCACTTTATCGTCGATACAGGTGGTGTTCATGCGGATATTGCCGTCATGATCGCAGGTGCTGCGCCAGCCCTCGCCAACCTCGAGCGGAATTGTCGGATCGTTCGGATCGAGCGCGTTTCCGCCGTGACCAAGCGGCACATTGATAATACCGACCTCGAAGCCCTCGTCCTCAAGCCTGCGCTTTGCCGCTGACATATCGTCGTCGCGGCTGACCTCGTGACCGTAGAAATAACCGTTGAGCATCAAACGTCCGACTCCGGCATGGCGCCAGAGATGGAGTTTTTCATATATCGCCGGATCGCGCAGGACGCGTGCGGCGTCGACATCATATGTAAAATTAAGCTTCATATCACACCATCATATTTCCCGCAGAGCGCTTATAATAATATCGCGTGCGCGTAAAATATCGGTGTTCTGCTGATCGCCGGATATCTCGCGCTCTATGATGTAAGGTCCTTTGTAGCCGCATTTCGCAAGCGAGGACGCGACCGCGGGGAAATTGCATAAGCCCTCGCCGAGCGCGACCTCACGTCCCAGCTCTCTGCCGTTTGTAGGATAAAAACCGTCCTTGATGTGCGTATTGCGTATATATTTTCCGAGGATCATGGCGGCGTCGGCGCTGTTCGCCTTGCCGTAAAGAATGAGATTGGCGGTATCGAAATTGACGCCCAGATTCGGCTCTCCGATATCCTCGATGCAGCGCAGCATCGCGACAGGTGTTTCCTGTCCGGTTTCAAACAGAAAATACTGACCGCGTGCGCCGAGATAACGTGAAAGCTCTCGCAGAGCGCAGACAGTGCCGACATATTTTTCGTCGTGCATATCCTCCGGAATGAAGCCGACGTGCGTGATAACGTCCGACACGCCGATCTTATAAGCGAAATCGGCGGCGTTTTTGATCTGACGCACTCGGACATCGCGGTATGCCGGCGGGACGATGCCAAGCGTCGAAGGTCCGCCGGTGAAATTCCATTCGGCAGGTCCGTCCCAGCCCGCCCATACGGCGGTGATTTTAACACCCGAGCGGTCTATGATATCGTGAACGCGCCGCGCTTCTTCCTCCGAATATACTCCCGCGCCGCTGACGTTGAGCTGGCAGGCGTTCATTTCATTTTCGCGTATCTGCGCAAGCTGACCGGAAAGCGCGTCCGCGCCGTGATATGCGGTCATTGTCCCGATGAGAATATCGTTTGTATTCATATCGCACCTCTTTTATATAGGCTTTATGAAGCCGTAATATTATCAGTTTTCGGTTCTCTCGCCTAAAATTTTAATATATTTTCGGAAAAAATCCTCGAACCAGCCCTCGTCGAGAGCGTTTCTTATCTCCTGCATAAGAGAATTGTAAAAATAAAGATTGTGCAGCACGGCGAGTCTCATGCCGAGCATTTCCTTCGCCTTGAAAAGGTGACGGATATA
>JBAXZA010000066.1:0-7914 GCA_041670545.1 Eubacteriales bacterium
ATGCCGGAATAGCGCTGATGCTCGTTTCAGTATTCCTTTCGGTGTTCAAAACGGATGGCGGCGAGCGTAAAACATCGTTTATATGGCTGGCGCTCAGTCTGCTCGCCATGCTTTTCTCGGGACTCATCGGCGTCATGCAGAAGATACATCAGTCGTCAGAGCATAAAGGAGAGCTGCTCGCGTTTCTCATCGTCGCGTTCGTGATATCAGCGGTTTATTCGGCGGCGGCAGCGATTTATTATGATAAAAAAAGGGATATTCGCTGTACGCTCGATTTTAGACCGCGTCATCAGCTGATCTGGATGGCGGCAGTGAGCGGCGTCTGCATCGCGCTCGCAAATCAGATAAATTTGTATCTAAGCGGGGTCATGGAGAGCATTGTGTTCTTCCCGGTTGTCAACGGTGCGGGGCTGCTGCTGTCCATCATCGCGTCGGTGGTGTTCCTGCATGAACGTCTGTCAAAATCGCGCTGGGCGGGCATAGCCGTAGGCTGCGCCGCCGTGGCGCTGCTCTGCATATAATATGCGGGGAACGTTATGGCAAAAATACGGTAAAATATTTCAAAAACATCTTGACAAAACGTACCCGTCATGCTATAATATATAGCGTTGACTGGGTGTAGCGCAGTTGGTAGCGCGCTACCTTGGGGTGGTAGAGGCCGCAAGTTCAAGTCTTGTCACTCAGACCAATATAAAAAGAGCCGATGAACATTAAGTTCGTCGGCTTTTACTTATGTATTAATTTATTTGCTGAAAGCTTCTTGTATACCCTTGCCTACCAATATTTTTCTTTCACGGCTGTAATGCAAATAGATGTTGCTTGTAGTTTCAATATCACTATGACCAAGCCATTCCTGCACGTCGCGAAGCAGATGGCGCACATCGCCGACAAGCTCGAGCTGGAGGCAGGTTCGAAGTCCGCGAGAGTGCAGCAGCAGATGAGCGAACGGGAATATTTCTCGGATACTGTTGACCATTCCGAATTGTTTGTGTATGTATTTAGCTACATATTTAACGGATTTTTTTAAATCGCGTATTTTACCGACATCGGAAAAGCCGAGATTTTCATAAAATTCACGCAGATTGACGTGACCGTTGACTGTAATAAATTCGCGGTCAACTGTCAATGTAACGAAGTGAGTCTATCTGCTATTAAAAGCCAAATTGCGAAAATTTTTATCGGTGCGGCGTATTGAGTTTTCACGGCTTCTTGATAGTTTATCCTTTTGCCCTGCGTTCCGTTTTCCATAATATAGCAATAATCGTTGCTTTTCAGCTGTGATGCTGTCATTGAGAAAAACTCATCGAGCGAAAGCCTGTTAAGAGCTCGGAAATGTCCAGTTTTAACGTCCTGCGGTAGCATCAATCAATATTTCGTGCTTGCACTTGGGACAATAAAGTGGAAAATTACGGAGTGCTGTGTCAGCTTGTATTAGGTCTTGTTCGTAAAATGAAAAATCACGAAATAAAAACCATATATCCGAGTTATTATTTCGGATTTTTCGGTGTAACACAAACTTTTCAATATACTTTTATGAAATTTAACCGGTTGCGGCGATTTTACGAACAAGCCCTAGGGAACCTCTGATTAATTCGCCGGCGCGTTGAAATCAAGGAGTATTATGAACGCAAACAGTTGAAATACCATATGTAAAATCAGCCTTTCTTCTTAGTTTCTATTAGTTCATTACAGCTTTTTGTTTTGCGCTATGTTGCCATTACAACAATTGCAGATAAGATGATTGCTCCTACTGCAAGTCATAAGCTGCAAATATGTTCCGCCGTCTGCCAAGGGGTAAGGGCAGATACGTCAATTTTCGTCGTGTTCAGCATCTGATACAGCGGCAGTTTGGCAAGACTGCGCCCGATTACATCCGAGTCGCGGATTCCTGCGTCCACATCCTTTTGCAGCCTTGTTCGCAGAGCCGATGCATCACAGATCAGAGATACCATCTTAACCTCGATTTCTGCTGTTTCCAGCCGGGACAAAAGCTCGTCGAGAATTGCCTGCTCGTGCATGACCCAGCAGAAAATAATGTTTTCATAGGCGCTGCACCGCAGGAAGCTGTTCAGCAAATAGCAGATGTTGTCCATCACCATCAGCTTCGTTTCCTCGGTGACCTGAAAAGGGTCGCTGTCCCAGCACCAGTCGCCATCGAGAAAAACGGCATTGGGCAGCCTGCGCTTCAGCAGCTGACTGACGGTGGTTTTCCCCACACCCATGGTTCCACCGATTAAATAAAGCGTTTTCATTTTCTAATCTCCTTTGCTTCGTCCATGCCCTTGTGCCGGGCGAGCGCGTCCGGGTCGTTTGCAAATACCACACCGACAGTTTGACAGTGCGTGAGTTCTGGGCAGTCGCCGCAGGTGACAAAGCCTTTTTGTATCGAACATTTTCGTATTTCGCAATACGGCGTTTTCCTCGCCGTCAGCACGGCAACCTGTACAGTTTATCATTTTCGCAGTGATCGGCGCGTTGTTAAGCTTTCGCTTCTCCAACAGCTGCAAGTGTTAACGGCATCATATATCTTCCTTCTTTACTACATGGCATTAACGGTTAGCATAAGGCATCCGGCACTCCGGGAAACCGGTTATCTCCTGATAACTACATATGCTAATCTCTTTGTATGAAATGTATACTGACATTTCAGGAAATGCTATGATATAAAACAGCTCCTGATGTACATAACATGAGCTGTTCGGTTTACTTTTCGACGACTAATATTGATGCGGGAACCGGATAATTCACATCTCTCAATAACAGCTTTTTTGATACGGCAGCATAAATCACCGCCATCGGTGCGTTTCATCAGTTCGCCGTCAAGCATTTTTCTACAATCGGCTCTATAAACGGGACCGGTATGCCGAGCGATTTCGCAAGCTCAGTTTCGGCAATGGGTTTTGGATATGCAGGAATCAACACATTCTGCGCCGGCTTATCAGTATAACCAACGAGTGAAAACGGTTCTCTGTCAAGTCACACGCCACCTGAACAGGCTATTCTGAGGATATCAGGTTCGTAGCTTTGCTTTGTGTAGTCTTTCATTCATTTTTGATCACCTTGAAAGTACTTTCATAAATATAGTCGGAAAATGAGGTGAAAGGTTCAGCGAAAATTAATAATTATTTTTTAACGGCAAATCGACGGTTTACTGCTAAAAATCCGAAACAGATCAAGGATTTACGGTTTTATTTCATTATTACGAACAAGACTTCATTCACCACTCGGCGCTGAACATATACGCGGTACTCCATTCGCCGCAGCCGTCAGGGAAAACCTCCGCTGTCCAATATTTATCGGGATATGGTATATTAACATTATCCGCGAGAATTTTGTTTCGGGTCACGTCATACATTCTTCCGCCATCGGTACCCTCGTCGTTGTGCATGGCTTCAATGCCGCCGGAAAAGGCTGCGTATGCAAACTGCGACAGGTACGGAGGACCGGGATTATAATTATTGACGTCCCGCTCGGGTATGAAATCAAAATATATAAATCCCTCCGGAACGGGCGTGCCGGCTTTCATAAAACGTCCCCAAAAGCCATGCCACTGTCCCTTATCTACTCCTAATCCATAATGGTGCTGAAATAAAACATCAAAATCAAGCTCGGTTTTGTATGCGCTCATTTTGCCAAGCACAGACATAATTTCATTTTCAAAGCTCATGTCTGCGCTGTCATGCTCTATACACTCTTTTCCGATAAAGCGCATTCCCGGCATTTTTTTATATTCAAAGCTGTCCATAATAAAGCCGTCCTGCTGCCGCTTTACCGAATCAGGCATGAACAACGCCCATTGTACGCCGGCGTCGCAGTCCTTTAGGTAATTGACATAGCCGAATATTTCAACGCTGTCCGTACCGTAAGCACCGGTTTTATTACCCGCGAATTGTTTTCTCACTTCCCGATCCCGCATAACGGAGAAATCCGCAAAAACCGATGCTACAACATCGGTGAGCCGCTTATCTCCCGGCTTGCCAGACAATTCCTCATCAAAGCGGTCAAGCGCGCCAAACACAGCTTCATTGACAACGCCAGACGGCTCCAGCTCTTTTAGGTATGCGCGCAGTTTAGAGTTTTGCTCCTTGAATCTGCCGAGCACACCACGCATTATAATCTGATGATTGTCGGCAAGCTTGTCCTCGCTCCACTCGCTGTCGTCTAAAATCCATTCGGTGAGCGCGTCAAAGACATTGGGATTTTGTCCTCTTGCCTTACCCGCCCACTCCACCGCCATATGATACCTTTCGGCAGCTGACAGCGCAGTATCGGTATTATTAATATCGTTCCAATAAAATCCACCTGTAAATTTCCCTGACATATTAAACCCCTCCCACAATTGCAGCTTATATTGTTAAAAACGTCGAATCAGCTTTCTGCCCACCTTTTACACTGCTGAACTCTCGCACCGGGAGGGTTGTCGCCGTGTTCCGGGTCGGTATATGAATACGCATGGAGCTTGCCGCAGGTGGTTTTGCCGCAGCCGTCACAGAGATGAAAGCCGTTTTCATCAACTTTTTTGCAGTCTGACACTCCGCAATTTTCCGGAATATCGGGACATTCTCCGCAATGGGCAAAACCCTTATCCTGACAGCATTTCGCCACCGGACATTCGCCGTGAAACGGGTGACCATTGGTTTCGATACAGCCGCCGCAGCCGCAGGTGACTTTGTATTCGCAGCCGGTACAGTGCAGTCCGCAGCGTGAATCTATTTTGTCTGCTTGTGCTTTTTTTCGTTTTTTGTAAATGACAATTTCCGCATCTGTTCCGTTTTCGCCGTATTCACATACTAAAAGGTAGTTTTCATCGGCGGTAAGACCGTAGCATCGGCTGCTGTTTTTCTTACAAAGCTGATTGCCAAGATAAATTCTGCTGTCGTCCCAAAATTTGATCTTATGTCCGCCGGGCAGCGTGTATTCAAGATTTATGTAAGCGCCGCGAAGAGCGTTTAGGTCGGTTACTTCAGGCATATCTTCAATACCCAGTGCGTTGAATTCGGCAATAAGCAGCTTTTTCAGTCCGCACACCCCGTCGGAGCAGCCGCCGCAGTCTGTCTGTCCCTTTTTAAGACGGCACGCCGCAAGCACGCATTCACCGCCGAAAGGCTTCCCCCCTGTCGCCTTGCAGCCGCCGCAAGTATCCTTTAATTCACATTTGCCGCAGTCAAGTCCGCATATGCTGTAATTTTTACTCATTTCACCATTCCGCCTCTCCTAAAATGTAAAGTAACTGTACCGACTTGAATATACTCCTGCTCTTATCATCTGACAATTTAGCTCTCTGTTTGGTGTTTGTCATAATATCATATAATTCATTATATCATACTAAACAATAAACAGCAATAATATGGTGCGATTATTCAATTTGTTTTGTGATGATAAGTGAAGGGCGATCAGCTTAAATGCTGATCGCCCTGTTTGGATATTCGATTTTGCCGCAAATGAGACTGCAAGTCAGTTGTATGCTTGTTTTGTGTTGAACCTACACTGCCAGATCATATGGTCTAATAATCGGAGATTTAAATTAGGATAATCTTCTTTTAAAACTTCTACTGTTTTCCTTAATATATTGCATGCTATATTGCATGCTTCCTCCTGTGTACAGCTGCTTTCAATACATTGCGAAATAAACCTTAAAACATGTCTGTCTGGTTTACAATAATTATCATTTCCGCACAACATTTTGAGGTACATTATAGATATCCCACTTGATTGCCCTTACAGAAATAAGTCGGAAATTTTTATCCGCACCCCTTGACAAAGACGTTTCGCTGTGCTATAATAATAAAGTCAGCGAAGCGAACAATTGAATTGCTCGCGCGCGTGTAAAAGCCCGCTGTCTCACACCCTCATGTGAGGGCCATTAGCTCAGTTGGTTAGAGCTACCGGCTCATAACCGGTCGGTCCGGGGTTCGAGTCCCTGATGGCCCACCAGCTCCGTTTATAAGCGGAGAAGAAAAGCGTACCCTTTATGGGTACGCTTTTTTCGTCGTCCCAATCCGGCACGCAAAATCGTATATCCGGCTAATTTGCAGTGACAGCTTTCGCCTGCGGAAGCCCTATGACTGAACACGGCGGCATCGTACCGCGTAATGACCGTACAGGGATATATCTCTGCACGAAAATCAAGGTCAGCACTCGGATCATGTGATATACTTGCTTTAAAATAAAATCATTAATACTGTGAGGTTTTTTAGTTATGAAGCAGATATCACTCATATTAGCCGCGCTTATACTCGCCTCGGCTCTTGTTTCCTGCTCTGACGCAAAGGGCGATTCCTCCTCCACCGCTGCAACAGCGTCGGTGACCACCTCCTCCGCAGATACCACAGCCGACGATTCAAATTTCGGCGCGGCTTCGCGCAAATATGCCAACACCGATTTTGACGGCTATACAGCGCGTTTCCTTGTGCGCGGAACCGGCGAAAGCTCGTTCTGGAACGAAATTTATTACGATGAGCAGAGCGGCGAAGTCCTCTCCGACTCGATAGTCGCGCGCAACCGCCAGGTTGAGGAGCTGCTCAACATCAAAATCGAAGCAATATGGACCGACGACGGCTTCGAAGGAGCGCTTAATAACGCTCAGAACGCTATCCTCGCGGGTGAGGACGCCTATGATTTCGTTCTCACAAGTATGCAGTTCGTCCTCACACCCCTCGCACGTCAGGGAATGCTGATGAATCTTAACGATGTCGGCACGTTAAATCTCTCCGACGCGTGGTGGGACGCAAATATAGTAAACAATTTTACACTTTTCGGCGACACCCTGTATCAGATATCGGGCGATTTCAACTTTTTTGACGATTATGCCTCCGCCGGACTGCTCATCAACAAAAAGCTCTGCGAATCCGTCGGCTTCGATGTGCCATATCAGGCAGTACGCGACGGTTCGGGGACGATCGACAAATTGGGCGAAATGTGTACCGCATTCGCTCAGGATATCAACGCCGACGGAAAGATAACGCTTGCGGACAAGGTCGGCTATCTTGATAATTCCGGCATTATGATACATAATTATTATTCGGCGGGACGCGGTCTTACATCAATGGACAGCGACGGCAATTTATATTATAATATGGAAGAACAGAGCTGCATCGACACCATCGACCGCATTAAAACGGTATTCGGCGGCGGCGGCTGGGCGGTTTCGAGCGATCAATATGATGATATCCGCCAGAAATTTATCGACGGAGATTCGCTTTTCTACGCGAGCGCGATAGGCGGACTCATGCAGATACGCGACATGGAGGACGATTTCGGCGTGCTTCCCAACCCGAAGATAACCGAAGCGCAGAGCGGCTACGGAGCGTTTGTATCGAACGGCTGGCTCTCGGCGGCGTCGATACCCGTAACGGCGTCCGATCCCGAACGCAGCGGCGTTATACTCGACTGCATGGCGATGCTCTCGACCGAAACTGTCAAGACCGCTGTATATGACATGATGCTCTCGTCTAAGCTCGTGCGCGACGATGAAAGCGTCGAAATGATGAACGAATATATCATGCCCTGCCGTGTATACGATTACGTTTCGGATATTCCCGGCGGAGATAATATGCTCGCGATACTCACCTCGCAGTATAAATCCTCGTCGAACACCTATGCTTCCTCACTCCAGAAGAAGCTGCCGGCGGCGAATGAAAAGCTGGCGACCTTCCTCTC
Organism: Eubacteriales bacterium; assembly: GCA_041670545.1. Taxonomy (GTDB): domain Bacteria; phylum Bacillota; class Clostridia; order Oscillospirales; family CAG-272; genus JBAXZA01. The sequence goes on from JBAXZA010000066.1 coordinate 7,660, forward strand.
CGATATGAAGGGTGAATAAAATGTCACATACGCTTGAAAAATACACCGCGTGGTGCGCCGATTCCTCCGACACCGCCGTTTTCCGGCACGGCTTTACGCTTGACCTGCCGCCCGCCGCGGCTCAGTCGTGTATTTTTGCCGACAGCTATTACGCGCTTTATATAAACGGCGATTTCATCGCATATGGTCCGGAGCGTTTCGATCCGAAATATCCGCAGTATGATACAATAGATATCGCACGCTATCTCAAAAGCG
>JBAXZA010000067.1:0-7900 GCA_041670545.1 Eubacteriales bacterium
GATTATAAGCTTTATATAATTCAAATTGCGGTAGAGATATGCAAGCCCCTCCTCCGCCGTCGCGCACATCGTTACAGTGTAATCCTGCGACAAAATATCACAAAGCAGCATACGGTCAACCTCGACATCGTCGATGACGAGAACCGCCGGAGCGTTTTTCACTTTATCGTCCGAATGCTTTTTTTCCTTGTCCCCGAGCGGAATGTCGACATACAGCTTTTCGTAATCTATCGCCGGTATGGGTTTTGAATAAAAATACCCCTGCGCGATATCGCAGCCTATACCCTCGAGAAAATCGCGCTGACGGTTAGTTTCCACGCCCTCCGTGACCACCGTCATACCGAGCCAGTGCGCCATCCGTATGACCGAAGCGAGTATAATTTCGCCGCGCTCTCCGTTTTCGCTCACCTCGAGGAATTTCATGTCGATTTTCAGGATATCGACCTCGATATTTTTGAGTGTGTTCAGCGAGGAATAGCCGCTCCCGAAATCGTCAATAAGCAAGGTGAAGCCGGCGGCGCGCAGTCTGCGCAGCGTTTCCTCCATCAGCTCCGGATTGGACATATACGCGCTTTCTGTTATCTCAAGCCGAAGAAGCGACGGAGAAAGCTCGTATTTTTTCACGAGATCTGTGATCATACGCACAAGCTGAGGGTTATAAAGGCTTACACGGGATATGTTGACTGATATTGGCGACGGTTTCAACCTGCGGTCGAGCCAGCGGCGCAGAAGCGCGCAGGTGACGTCCCAAACATAATAATCGAGCTTCGCTATGAAGCCGTTGCTTTCATAAACCGGTATAAAATCCCCCGGCGGTATCAGCCCCTTTGTCGGATGAAGCCAGCGAACGAGCGCTTCGCCGCCGCAGCAGCTGTTGCTCGCAAGTTCAAATTTCGGCTGTATGTATACGACGAATTGACGAGTGTCGAGCGCATTTTGCATTTCGCTCGCAATGACGATTTCCTCCGCCGCACGCCTGCCCTGCTGCGCGTCATAAAACGCTAGATTGACCTCATATTGATTTTTGCAGCGATTCGCTCCCATTGAAGCGCGCAGATACAGCTCCTCGACACTGAGCGTGATATCATCTGCTATACATACTCCGGCTGATATTTTGAGCAGATAATCACGTCGGTAAGCGCTAAGCTTCTTTTGTATCATATCGATGCTCCGCTGAAGCTTATTATCGTCGCCGTCATAGGGAACGCACAGGCAGAAGATATCCGCCATCATTCGCCCGTAGGTGCGTATCTCATAATTTTCCGCGTTTTGAGCGATAATTTCAGCAAGATAACAGAGCAGGCAATCTCCTTCATGCTCGCCGAAGGAGGAATTGAAAAGCGCGAAATGATCGATATCTATCCGAATAACGGCGAAACGCGTATCCGGATGTGAATCGAGCATGGCGCGTGTATTGGCGAACATTTTAGCGCGGTTATGCAGTCCGGTCAAATTATCATGCTCAGACATATGCTGCATACGTTCATATGCTGATATCTGACTGCGGGCGATCGCGTTGCGCAGACGGCTGAGAAGTATTTTGGCGTTGATGGGCTTTATCACAAAATCCCACGCGCCGGCGTCAAGCGCTTTCTGCTCGGCGTGACGGTCTGCGTCGCCGGTCATCATTATCACCGGCAGCTCGTTCATTCCGGATCCTACTATGCGTGAAAGCAGCTCGGTGCCGCTCATCACTGGCATGACTACATCAAGCAGAACTGCCGCGATCTGCATTCGCTTTTCGTTGAGCGTTTTCCACGCTGCGGCTCCATTTTCTGCTTCTATAACGTTGTAGCTGCCGGTTAGTATCCTTTTCAGCAGTATTCGGTTTACAATATCGTCGTCGACTATTAAAACGGTTTGCTTTTCCTTCATTTTCGTGCCTTATGTTCCTGTTTATCTGTTTATATACCACGAAATTCACATTTTGGCATTGTGATATTCGAGTTTATTATCGTTCAATAGGTAGTAATGCATATATTATAACATATATATTAACATTTTTCAACGTAATTTTGCATAATATCAGAAATTGTGCATTTACGGCGTCATATCGAAATGCAGACGGCTGTCGCGTTCACTTATAAATGGCTGGCGGTCTTTGATATATTGATATTCCGGAAAACGCGCGAGCGCGTTTCGCAGTATCGATAAAAGTACAGGATGCAGTGTCCTGTCGTGTTCGCTGTTCATGACACAGCTTTTTTTTTCGAGCCAGCACAGCATGACCGGTTTATATTTTTCGATAGCGGTAAGCGCTACAACGTCCGGCAGTTCGGAAAGGCACAGCCAATAATACCATATAACTGCCGAAACGCGCTTTTTTTCGGCGTAATGCTTCGAAAACGTCCATTCTCGATTTTATTCTCCAAATGTCATTCGGCGATATCTGCGCGAGAAAACGAAGTACGACAAGCGAGGTGTCAAAGCATTCGCCGACTCCGTCGTCATCATTTCCAAAGCAGGTGGTACGAAGCCGCTCGGAGGTTCGCGCTGTCATCGCCGCGACCTCGGCGTCGCCCGGCTTCAGTATATCGAGCAGCCGCAGAATCTCAAGCTCGTACATATTTGCGGATAAAATATGCGTTTTCGGAGTTTGATCGAGCACGGTGCGGTATTTACTCCCGCCGTTATAGGGCGGTATGAAGAACATCGGGTACATTTCACGTCCGCTCGCGTCGCGGTTGCCGCTGTAATGGACTCCGTCCCAGAAGCGCCGCGCTTCATTCTCCGTGCTGCGAGCGCCGAGAAGCTTTTGCGCGGCTGAGCGGCGTTCATCGTCGGAAAGCTTTCTGCCGGCAATGAGCTGATGATTGATTTTTATCATAAGATCGTAGGCGGTCATAGCATACCCATCCTTCGTCAAACGCGGTATATCGCCGCGGAATTTAGCCTATGATAATATTCTATCATATATTTGATATTTCGTAAAGTGAAATATGACAAATAGTTATAATATGCGATAAATGCTAATAAATCACATGGCATAATGTCATTATACTGGACATATATCATATTTGCCCAATACAGCTGACTAATAGGAACAAAAAAAATCCGTCTGTTACGACGGATTTTTCTTATATCAGAAGTTTCCGGTGATGTATGTGTAAATTAATCCGGCAGCTTCTCCTCGCGTTAGGCGGGTCTGAGGAGAGAGTGTATCGCCGAAAATGTCGGCAAGACCGAGAGCGTATGCAATCGAGGTGTGACCGAGAGCGGCGCCGGACAGCTTATCGCCGTCGGTAAACGGGGATTTATATATGCCCTCGAGCGACGCGACATCGTGATAGCCGAGCGCGTCGACCATACAGGACAGCGCATCCTCGCGCGACAGCAGTCTGCCATCCTTTGAGCCGTCAAAGCATAATTTGCCGGAATCTGTATTAAAGTACAGTCCGCAGGCGTTGAGCATCGCATAAAATTCGGAAATCGTTATTGTTTTTTCGGGTGAGAAATTCTCTGTGCCGTCTATAATATCCATATTATAAAGCAGAGTTATCTGTTTTTCATATTTACTTCCCGAAATATCTCCGAAACTGCTTTCGGTGTAATATTCATTTGCGGTGTATACATATTCATCGAAACTGGTAGTCAATACATTGCCGTTTTTCGCGTCAACATACAAATAATCGCCATATTTGCAGATCAGAAGCAGTTTTTTCGGCGTATAGGAGGTGTCGCAGTAGACGGCGTTTACAGTGTCGCCGTCGATGTCGGTATACAGCGTATACATAGCGTTGAGCGGAGCTGCCGCCCAATAAGCGTCCTGCGCGGCATCTGCGCCGATGCTTCCCTTCACCGACGGGAAGGACGCGTCGCTGCGCTCATAATAGGTTCGTTCGATGGTCATATCGTCCGGATTGATCACAACGGTGATGTGATCGTTATCAAATCGGACTCCGTTCACAGTTCGTACATAATAATAGGAAAACTCGGAAATCATATCGTTGTCCGAATATCTCGGAGCGGCATATTCTTCATCAATCACATATTCGCCGGCGGCATCGGGATAATATTTCGCTATATACGCGTCGGCTGAAGCGCGGCAGCTATCGTCGCTGTTCTGCAGCGACGAATAAAGAACGGGTTCGGCGTAATTATAGCAAATATACGATTTTACAAAGCCGTCGTCGGCTTTTACTGACGCATAACTGCTTTTATCGCCGTTTTCGATATTGAGCTTCCAATAATAGGTCGTTTTCCCTGTATAAATCGATTTTGAAGCGCGCAGAGAGCTTGATGTCAGCTTTGCATTTTGCTCGATATCAAGCTCACTCATCGATTTCAATATATCAAGCGCGTATTCGGCGGTTATAAAATCTTCGTTCATCGCGATATTCTCAATCTCGGCTTCGCTGAACGCCGAATCAGATGCGGCTGATTCTTCGGTATTCACTCCGTTGTTTGAATAATAACCGCCGTAATCGTCAGTTATATCATACGATTTTGAATAATCGAGAATATAAGCCGAACCGCTTTCGGCGTCGATTATGCTGTTCATATAATTTTCGCCAAGCCGGTAGACGAGCTTAACCTACGCCTTTTTTCCGTCAGTATCGGGGTAATCGGTCACATAAGCAAGCTCCATTGGCGACGTTTTTTTGAACGCAGATATAATTACGTCATCGACAGCCGGCTTGGCAGAGTCGGACGGCTCGACGGCGTTGGATGTGTTGCGCGTATATCGTGTTACTATGCCGTCGCTGCTGACATATAATGTCAGTGTATTGAACGCCGCGAGATAACCAGCGCTCTGCGCATAAAGATTTACTCGGTAATAACCGCCGCCATATTCGACGTCCGCTTTATCCGCACCGAAAAATCCGGCGATATCGGGCGATACTCTGCCGACGAAGGAAAGCGCCGATTCGAGCGCCTGCTGCTTTGTTTTCTCAGGCAGAACGATTTTACCGTCGTTATCAAATGAAGCGTCCTGCAAATAATATGAGTAAATTTCACCATCGTCGCCGACAGAGATCCGCATATCACCGCGTTTTTCGCTGTCAGACCAGAAAAGCGAATAGGTGGACGCCGAACCGTTCGTATCGACATAGCTGTCGAAGGAATTGTAATCGGAGGTATCGCCGAAAAGCTCTTTCGCCAACGCGACGGCGGTTTTGAGTTCAGCATTGTCAATGCCGGACGGAGTGCCCTCTGGCGGAGTAAGCGCTTCTTCGGCGGAAACCTCGGAAATCCCGGCGCTCGTATCAGCCGTGAAGTTTATATCCGCGGCATTTACGCTCATTGCCGTGAGCAGGGCGCATAATATCAGCGCCGTTATTCTTTTTATCATAATATCTCCCCCTTTTGTATATGCTTATGACGCCCGCATTTGGCAAAAGTTTCATATGAAACAAAAAAAGCTCTAAAACAGAGCTTTTAATTTTTATGGCTTGTTCGTCAACCGTTAATTTCTGCTGTACGCTTCATTGCGCGTCAACGTCTGAAACGTTTATCTTGCGGGCATTTTAAGCGGTATGTGAACAATTGCGCTTAAAACCTCGGCTCCCGCCGCGAGCTTATCGGCTAAAATTACGGCGTACGCTTCCCTGCACCTCGGCATGGAAAGCGTCAGCGGCCACATATGCGTCCGGATTATCTCACGCTCGCAGCCGCCGATGGCAGCGCCGAAGTAATATTCGGCGTTGGCGAGCGCTACATATGGATGCACATATCCGTGCAATCCTTTATAAATATGCCCGGCGGCGTCTTTTATCTCGGAGGTTTTATGCCAGTCATAGAGGAAAAAATCGTGCAGCAGACCGCCCCTCGCGGCGGCGCGGCTGTCAAGACCAAGACGGCGGCAGATCAAAAAGCTGATGTATGAAACGTTTTTGCAGTGATCGAGCGTCGTGACCTCTCCGTGCTGAATATAATCGTTCATCTGTAACACGATATCGCTTTCAAGAAGATCGTTCACACACCGGTCATATTCAGCTTCATATTTTCTTAGCATAAAAACGCCGCTTTCCTTACTTTTTTATCGATGTTATATAGTTAAACTGCGTTCCTGAAAAATACGCTTTGAGAATAGCCTCATAGCCATAACCAAGCTCTGCGAGATTTTTCGCGCCGTATTGCGACAAACCGACGCCGTGTCCCCAACCGCGTCCGATGAAAACGAAGTTTCCCGCGCTTCCCGCAGCGGTGACAGTTTCGGTTTCAGTTATGACGTTCATGCCAAGCGGATTTGTGATATCCGGCAGCGTCGCCGACGACGAGGTAACCGCCTCGGTGGTCTGCGCCGTGTCCGAGCTTTGTGCGCTGGGACTATATATCGATGTGCCATCGGCGGTGCGAACATAAAGGGTTTGTGTGTCGCTGATGTTTTCCGCTCCAACAGCTTTTATCACCGAAAGCGACTCGCCCGGCAGAACGCTTTCAGCACCGTTTACAGTCATGACATTGATAAGCGGCACCGTCTGGGACGTATCGCCGGCTGGCGGAACGCTCGGATTTGCCGACGCCGGCATATCAGTCAGCTTATAATTTATAACGCTCACCTGTTCTCCGGCTTTTGCTACGACAAAATTCGCGCTTTTCAGATACGCGCTCAGCGTTGTGCGGATTTTATCGCAGTTCGTTATGGTTGCGGTATGTCCCGAGGTGTCGGTAAAGGTTATTGAGTATACATATGACGAATTCTGTGCGAAGCTGTCGATATGAACGGAAGCTATCGAACCGGAAAGCTGCGTGTAGCCCTTTGAAACGAGCGCAGCGAGCAGCTTTTCGGGCGAAACCTCGGCAGTCCACGAGCCGTTCGCGTGTGCAGCATAATTTTCCCATGGAGTAGCGACAGCCTTGAGATACGGATAGCTTCCAGTGCCGCCCCACGCTTCGGTCGCGCTGACCGTTACACCGCCGGTGACCGCCGAATAATAGGTTATCGCCGGTTCTCCGTCATAGGTCAGCACCATGCCGGCAGTTTCGCTCACCGCTCTGCGGACAAGTTCATTAACGCGTCCGACACCCATATACGCCTGACAATGCGTTGTGCTGCAAAGGTCGAAGCCGTACGATTGATTATGCCGTCCCATCATCGCGGCGGCATATGTGCGCACAGTGACTGCGAACGCCTTCTGCACCTCGATAGGCCACGCGTTCGATATCTCCCACGGCAGTACGCCGAGAACATAATCCTCGATAGGAAGTATATCCACGAGCTGCACACCGTCGGTCGAGCCGTAAATATAACGGGAAAATTCGAAAATACCGTCGTATTTATTCTTCGCGGGGGTGATGAGATACGCTGTATCCGCTCCCGGCGTTTGTATCGCACGGATTCCGAGCTGGCTCACGCCGCCGCAGTCGTATTCAAACAGGATATTGTCGGTGTTGGGATCAATCACCGATACGGCGGTATCGGTCGGCGCCGCTATCGACATCGAATTAAAAACCGACGCAAACGATGTGGTCGCCGCGGAAGCCGAATCATATGTAAAGAACTGACCGACGCGTATGACATACTGACCGTTTATATACGCTTTGAAAACGTTATATCCATATTGCTGAGCGATGCTCTTTGCCCACGCAAGGTCGCCGTCGACCGACGATGACGACGACATTATCTGTATATGATAACCGCCGACTGTCGGTGATGACGAAGAAAGCGAATAGGTCATCGAATTTTTCGAGAGATTAGCATCGCTTGTGACCGAAACGAGCGTTTCGCCTGTTGAAACAGCATTAAAAAGCTGTCCGACAGAGGTCACGCTGCCATCTCCGTTAACCGAAACGAGGTCCATGCCATATGCGGCACGAACCTCGAAGCCGACGGTTACTCCGGTGCCGTACATCAGTCCGACACGGACATTTTCGTCGCCGGTGAAATATTCGGAGGATTGCTGCGGCTCGGCGGCATAGGAGCTGAACCCGAGGTACGGGAAAAGCACGACGGCGA
>JBAXZA010000068.1:0-7890 GCA_041670545.1 Eubacteriales bacterium
CATAATAGCGCACGTTGACCACGGCAAGACCACACTCGTTGACGAAATGCTCAAGCAGGGCGGCGTTTACAGAGAAAATCAGGCTACCGAGGACCGCGTTATGGACTCCAACGCCCTCGAACGCGAACGCGGCATAACCATACTCGCGAAAAACACCGCCGTCCATTATAAGGGCGTCAAGATCAATATCATCGACACCCCCGGCCACGCCGATTTCGGCGGAGAGGTCGAGCGTATACTCAAGATGGTAAACGGCGTCATACTGCTTGTCGACGCCGCCGAAGGTCCGATGCCGCAGACGCGCTTTGTCCTTCAGCACGCGCTGGCGTTAAATCATAACGTCATCGTCGTTATCAACAAGATAGACCGTCCCGACGCACGTCTCACCGAGGTCGTCGACGAGGTGCTCGAGCTGCTCATCGATCTCGACGCCAACGACGCGCAGATCAACAGCCCAGTGCTTTTCTGCTCGGGCAGAGCCGGCACCGCGTCGCTTTCGCCTGACGCTCCCGGCGCGGATCTTATTCCGCTGTTCGATACCATACTTGAGCATATTCCCGCGCCCGAGGGCGATGAAAACGCGCCGCTCCAGCTGCTCGTTTCGTCCATCGACTATAACGATTATGTCGGACGCATCGGAATCGGACGCATCGAGCGCGGCGTTATAAATGTAAACAAGAACGTCACAATCTCGAATTTTCATACGGGCGATAAGCCTTATAACGGCAAGATCGTTTCGCTTTATCAGATCGATGGACTCAGCAGAATACCTGTCGAATCCGCCAAGGTCGGCGATATCGTCTGCTTCTCCGGAATCGAGAACGTCACGATAGGCGATACCGTCACCTCGCCCGAGGATCCGACTCCTCTGCACTTCGTAAAGATCGGCGATCCGACCATTGAAATGACCTTCTCGGTCAACAACAGCCCGTTCGCCGGCAAGGAGGGCAAATTCGTCACCTCCCGTCAGCTTCGTGCGCGCCTTTACAAGGAGCTGCTCAAGGACGTTTCGCTGCGCATACGCGACGGAGCGACCACCGAGGAATTTCTTGTCGCTGGACGCGGCGAAATGCACCTTTCGATACTCATCGAAACAATGCGCCGCGAGGGCTATGAGCTTTGCGTATCCTCGCCCCGCGTGCTTTATGAGGATATCGACGGAGTCAGATGCGAGCCTACCGAGCGCGTCGTCATCGACGTGCCGGAGGAAAGCGTCGGCGCTGTCATGGAGAAGCTGGGTTCGCGTCACGCCGAGCTTATCACAATGGGACTTCACAGCAGCCGCATGAGACTTGAATATGTCATTCCGTCGCGCTGCCTGTTCGGCTACCGCGCGCAGTTCATGACCGATACGCGCGGCGAGGGCATACTCAACACGATATTCGACGGCTTCAAGCCGGTATCCGGATCTTCTGTCGGACGTCTTACCGGTTCGCTCGTGGCGAGCGAGGACGGCGAGGCTACCTCGTACGGTCTTTATAACGCGCAGGACAGAGGTTCTCTGTTCATCGGCGTTCAGACGAAGGTATACGAGGGCATGATCGTCGGCGAGAACCCCAAGCAGGGCGAGATCGCCGTCAATGTCTGCAAGAAAAAGCACCTCACCGCCGTGCGTTCGACCGGTGCGGACGAAGCGCTCACACTTGTCACTCCCATTCAGATGAGCCTTGAGGAAGCGATCGAATTCATCGCTCCAGACGAGCTTATCGAGGTAACACCGAAGAACATCCGTCTGCGCAAGGCTATACTCAAAACCGAGCTTCGCTTAAAGGCGCAGAGCAAGATGAAAATCTAATATAAAGCAGTACCGCGATTGGCATTTTCAATGTAAAAGGTCAATTGCAGGGCGCTGCAATAATACCGTTCCGTCAAACGTCAGGAAGCCCGTCCGAAAGCTCGGGCGCCGCCGTGTTTCGGGCGGTTTTTTTATCGGTAAATGAACCTGCTGTAAATCTGTGATTAATATATGCCTATATAATTCATTAAAATTTAACAATTGGTTAAAAGATAAATCGATACAATTTTCATGGAATATGATGCTTTCGTTACTAAATAATGTAAAAAATTACGCCAAAATATTGTACATCTAACCAAAACAATACATAGTAATACGTTTTAATTATTGAATCATTAACGATGTGGAAATATAAAATATAAATAATTGTTATGTAGTAAACATATTGACACGGCTGAAAAACTGTGTTATAATTATGACACAGGATTAATAACGCAATACGATTTCAACCACCGATGTTTTTTCGATGCCCGGAGAGTCTGCCGAACGAGATGCGCCGGCGGTAGTGTCGTTTATTCTGTCCTGAAATATATACAGATATTAAGGAGATTGAAAACATGAAAAAGTTTCTTTCCGCTGCTCTTTCGCTCATGCTCGTCGTATCTGGATTTGCAGTAAGCTCTTTCGCTACCCGTGATCTTACATACACGGCTCCTAAGGGTACTCCTACGATCGACGGCACCGCAGAGGCTCTTTGGGACACCGCTGAGTGGACCAACGTTGACCTTCCCTATTCCGCTGATGAAGACACCTACGGCGGACACGCCCTCCGTGTCAAGCTTCTCTGGGACGATACCGCTCTCTATGTTCTCGGCGAGATGACCTGCGCAAACACCGCTGACGACCTTGACTACATCGAAGTTTACATCGATGAAGCCGGCGATAAGATCGAATACGGCGCAGACGATATGCAGGTTGGTTTCTCCAAGGACGGCGTTCTTGACAACTACGGCACAAACAACCGCAGCGGCGACTGCGAAGCAGTTTCCGTTGTATCCGATACCGGTTTCGTATGCGAAGCCAAGATCCTTTGGAGCGGCGAAGTTGCAATTGCACAGGGCAACACCCTTGGTCTTGAGTTCATGGCTAACATTCAGCCCGACGGCGCGTTCGCTCAGGCATACCGTTGGAACGTTGATACCGCTGCAGGCGATGAAGCTCCTTGGGCTGGCACCGCTATGTGGGGCAACCTCGTTCTCGGCGCTGAACCCGCAGTAGAAGAAGCTCCGGCTGCTGAAGAAGCTCCCGCTACCGAAGCTCCCGCTACCGAAGAAGCTCCTGTTGAGAACACCACCGCAGCTCAGACCGGCGACGCTACCGCTGCTTTCGCAGCTCTCGCAGTCGTTGCTCTCGGCGCAGCAGTCGTGGTAACCAAGAAGGTTAGAGGCTAAGCCTTAACCGCTTAACTTAGTACAACCTCAAAATAAAAAGAAGGCCGGAATTTATTCCGGTCTTCTTTTTTTGTGCCGTTTATATCATTTGTCCGATTTTTTCACACTGTAATATATCGCCTTGAATATTTCAAATACCGCGAGCACCGACGCCGATACGCAGAACGAACAGAGCCACATACGCGCGGCGCCGGAGGCGAGTCCGAACAGCGCGCCTGCCTGCGGAATTAGGACGCATACCGCGGTAAACGCCGCGATAATGGCGATCGAAGCGATATAAACGCGGTTGAAGCGCACATTCGGGATGAAAACGCTCCGTTCCTTCATCGTTTCGCTGAGCGTTACTATCTGCGACAGTGTGAAGCTGATGAAAACATACGAAAGCATATCGCCGTCGCCGAGCGGATAGCCCGCTGCGGTGAACGCCATGGGCATCAGCACCGTCGACGATGCCCAGAACATTCCGAAAAGCAGCGAACGCAGATTATGCGCGAGCGGACGCCGGAGTTTTTCCTCGGTATTCTCCTTTTGCGACAGAATATCGAGCGACGGACGCTCAAACGCTATGATGAGTACCGCCAAAAAATCGGTCATGAGTCCGGAAAGCAGGATTTGCGGCGCGGTGAACAGCTCGGTGTGTGAAAGCACCGAATAAAGCACGATAAAGAATCGCGCGCATTGGGCGGTAAGCAGATATTTCACCATGCGCAGAAGATTCTGATAGACGACCTTCGCGCACTGTATCGCGGCGCTGATGGCGTTGAAGCCGCCGTGACCGTCGCGGTCGGTTTGCGAAACTATGACGTCTGAGATGAATTTGAGCGCTTCACATCCGCTTTTCGCGCTGTCGCGTGAGGTTTTGACATAAACTGGAGCTTTGCGGCTGGTGATGTCGACGCCGCTGTTTCCGGATTTTGTAGATATCGTCACCGACTGCGAAAAACCGACATCGGCGTCGCGCAGGAGTATGATCTCGTCAAGCTCGCGTCCCAGAACGCCGACGACCTCGCCGTTGTCGCGAAGATTTTGGACGAGCGTCCGTTTCTGCGCGATGGAAAGTCCCTCGTAAACCTTATAAAGCGAAGCATTGACGCGGAATATGCCGGGGCGCATATTCTGAACCTCCTCGCCGGTCACAACATCGGTAGCGTTGTTGGCGACGCCGAGCGCGGACGCGTAATAGAAGTTGTTTTCGCCGTCGTCCTCGCAGGTCATTATTACCTTGACTCCGCTCTGACGCAGCTTTGAAACGCTTTTCGCCGCGCCCGGCAGTATTGGCTCTCGTATGGCGATAAAGCCCTCGAATATAAGCCCGTTCTGGCACGCTGTTATGCGCACAAGATTGTTATACACCGTTTTGCCCGACGCGCACCCGACGACCTTATACGCTTCGCGCACCAGCTGCGACGCCGCTATCTTTATGCTTGTGCGAAGCTCATGATCGAGCGGCATAACGCGACCGCTGACGCTGTAATAATCGCAGCGGTCGATGAGAGCGGCGGCTTCGCCTCGGCAGGCGACGTGAAAGCCGTCCGCGGTTTCCACGAGCGACGTTTCAAAGCGGCTGTATTCGCCGATTCGCTCATGGTCGCGCAGCGGATAGCGTTCATCGAGCGTAACATTGTAGACGCCGTATTTTTCGCCCAAACGGATTATGGCGTCCTCCTCGGGGGTGTAAATGTTTTCGCTTTTCATATTGTTGCTCTCGAGCTTTTTTGAGCCGTAAAGACCGGTCGAGAGCAGGGCGGTGAGGATGACGTTCGAGCATTTCTCACCGAGTCCGTTTTTATCGCTGTGAGCGTCGTCGTAGAATATACCGCCGCACCATATCTGTTCGGCGGTATACTCTGGCAGCGCAAACACGTTTTCCTTAGGTACGACAAGGCAGGTGATGTTTTTGAGCACCTCGAGCTTCGCCGAATTTTTGATGAGCGCGCCAGAGTTGACATCGTGGAAGCGTTTGGCGGCGTTGAAAATGCCGCAGGCGATGATGATATAGCCGAACGCCATATAAAGCTCGCTCATGCTGGCGACGGCGAGCGACAGTCCTGACAGGAAAATATCGAATATGCCGCGGCTTTTAAGTCCGAGTATAAGGTCGAGTACGGTAAGTCCGAAGATTACCGCGATCATGGCAAGACTCCAAACCGAGCAGTATTTTTTCAGCGTCGCTATAACGCTCAGCTTGTCGTGCGATACGATCGTGGTGTTTTTGTCCATCCGCGTGACGAGGGTGTCTGTGCCCGTGCCGCATACGACGGCTTTCCCGCCGCCCTCAGTCAGAATGGTTGAGGCGAAAAGCATATTCCGCTGCATAGCCGGGGCAATATCGTGCTGATCGACGAAGGCGGCGTCCTTTGTGACCGTCCGCGTGATTCCGGTCAGTGCCGTTTCCAGCGCGCACAGTCCGTCGCATTCGAGCAGACGCGCGTCGCACGGAACTATATCGCCGGCGCTTATATAGATGATATCGCCAGGAACAAGCTGCTCCTGCCGGACGAGATACAGCTTGCCCTCGCGCATGACCTTGGCGACAGGCAGCGCGAAATGTCCCATTCCCTCGAGCACCCGCTGAGCCTTGACATAGGTGAATACCGACGCCGAAAGGTTGACGAGCAGCACGATTATCATCATTGCCGCCTGCATATTGTGCTCGAGTACGGCGGATATTCCGGCGGTGACTATCAGCAGTATCGAGGTAAAATCTGTCAGAATATGGGAAAGATATGTTTTAAAATCACCCTTTGGAATCGGATAAATACTGTTTAGTCCGGCTTTTTTGAGCCGCGACGCCGCGCCCTTGCGGGTGAGTCCGGACGCCGGATTGACTCCAAGCCGCTCGCAGACCTGCTCCGCAGTTTTGTCATACCATCTTTCCTGTGTCATTTCGGTTCTTTTCCTATATCAGTCATTAATATGCCGTTTTACGCGACCGTGAGAGCGCCGTCGGTCACCGTGAGGGTTATCGCCGACACGCCCTTTTCGTAGCTGTCGATGATAATGTTCGCCGCCTTGTCCTCGATATTCTTCTGAATATAACGGCGCATATTGCGCGCGCCGTATTTGCGGTCGAACGACGCGTGAGCGACGAATTCCGCGGCTTCCTCCGTATAGGTGAAGTCGATATTCTTCTCGCGCAGGGTTTTTGCGAGTTCGGTGAGCATGATTTTCGCGATCGATTTAAAATCGTTCTCATCGAGCGAACGGAAGGTGATTATCTCGTCCACGCGGTTGAGGAATTCGGGACGCAGGAATTCGGCGAGCGCCTTCTGCGTGCGGTCCTCACTCTGCGACTGCATGTTGGCTGAAAAGCCGGGGGTGTTTGACACCGAATTCGAGCCGGCGTTGGTGGTCATGACTATGACGGTGTTCTCAAAATTGACCGTGCGTCCCTGCGCGTCGGTGATGTGACCGTCGTCGAGGATCTGGAGCAGGACGTTGAGCACGTCGGGATGAGCTTTTTCAATCTCATCGAACAGAACCACCGAATAGGGCTTGCGGCGTATCTTTTCGGTGAGCTGACCGGCTTCGTCGTAGCCGACGTATCCGGGAGGCGCTCCGATTATGCGCGATACGCTGTGCTTCTCCATAAATTCGGACATATCAAGGCGAATGAGAGTTTCGGGCGAATCGAACAGATCTGCGGAGAGCTGTTTGACAAGCTCGGTTTTGCCGACGCCGGTAGGCCCGGCGAAGATGAACGACACCGGCTTGCGCTTATACGCCACGCCCGCGCGCGAACGCTTTATAGCGCGAACGACGCTGTCGACGGCGACATCCTGACCGATTATATGTGTTTTGAGACGCTCCTCGAGCTTATCTATGCGCGCGAACTCATGCTCGGTGATATTTGAGGCGGGAACGCCTGTCCAAAGCTCGATGACCTTGGCGAGCGCGGCGTCGGAAAGCACCGCTTTTTCGGCAATCGCCTTTGAAAGCCCGGCTATTTCGCCGTCGGCTTTAAGCTCGGCGACCTTGAGATCGGCGAGACGTTTGTATTTTTCTTCCAATTTCTTTTCGTCGGTTTCCTCAGAGGCTTCAAGCTCGTCCTTTTCCTTTTTGAGAAGCGACAAATTGTCCGAAAGCTCCGCTTTTTCACCGATTTCTGGCGTATTGAGCGCGAGATAGGAGGACGCTTCGTCGAGCAGGTCGATAGCCTTGTCGGGCAGTAAGCGTTCGGTTATATAGCGTTCGGAAAGCACCGTCGCGCGGCGGAGGGTTTCGTCGGGGATAGTGATACCGTGGAATTTTTCATAATAGCCCTTGATGCCGCGAAGTATCTCGACGGTGTCGTCGATAGAAGGCTCCTCGACCACCACCGGCTGGAAACGGCGTTCGAGCGCGCTGTCCTTTTCGATGTACTTGCGGTATTCGGTGAGGGTGGTCGCGCCGATAACCTGTATTTCACCGCGTGAAAGCGCGGGCTTCAGGATATTTGCGGCGTTCATCGACCCCTCGGCGTCGCCCGCTCCGACGATCGAATGAACCTCGTCGATAACAAGAATGATGTTGCCGAGCGCCTTGACCTCGTCGATAAGTCCCTTCATGCGCGTTTCAAACTGACCGCGGAACTGCGTGCCGGCGACGAGCGAGGTGAGGTCGACTAGATGCACCTCCTTGCCTCGCAGCTTATACGTCACGTCGCCCGCCACGATACGCTTAGCAAGCGCCTCTGCGATGGCGGTTTTGCCGACGCCGTGTTCG
>JBAXZA010000069.1:0-7876 GCA_041670545.1 Eubacteriales bacterium
GCTTATTATGATAGTTTTGCTCAATTATTTTAAAGTGTACGACAAATGCCGCGCTTATCGCACCAAAAACGGCAAAAAGCTCAACAAAAAGGTGGGGCTTGTCTTGATCCTCGCCGGAACCGTCGTCCTTACCCTCTCCGTCAACGCTGTGACTAAAGCGATCGGCATCGATACGCGCACCGGACGAGTCATAAGCGGCGTCGTCCTCGGCATCGCCCTGTCATTTCTTCCTATATTCTCCGATTAAAACTCGGATGTATGAGGATACGCGGCTTTCTTGAAAGAAAAACTGGCAAAAAACTTTATACTGCAAAGAATATTTGAATTTTTTTAATAATTGTTTGATTTTATGGAGGTTATGATGAAACCGATTGAATTTTGTGATATTTTTCCGCGCGGAGAGCTTGGCGCGCGCTCCTCTCTGCTCTTTTCACGCCTTGAGGGACAGGAATACCGCCCCGACCGCATCTTCTCAATAGAGGGCGGCGGCTGGCCAGCCGACTGGGAGGGACGCACTATCCTCGCGCTGACGCTGCTTGAAGCGTCGACCGGCAAGGAAAGCGCATATCTCGATGATATTATCGACGGCGTTCGCTGTCATTTAAACGAACGCGGCTATTTCGGTCATATCTGCCCCGGAAACGAGGTAGACGAGCAGCAGTTATCGGGACATTCATGGCTGCTGCGCGGTTTATGCGAATATTATAAGCTTCGCCGCTCACCCGAGGTTTACGATATCATCTGCGGCATAACGGAGAATCTGTTTCTGCCCGCCGGAAACGCATACGACAGCTATCCCGCGTTCCGCGATACGCAGGGCGGAGCGGAATCCGGAAGCATCGCGGCGAAGATAGGACGCTGGCGGCTCTCGACCGACACCGGCTGCGCCTACATACCGCTCGACGGTCTGAGCGCCGTCTATGAGCTTTCGACCGAACAGCCGCCCGCCGGCGCTCTGCGTTCGCTCGATGAAAAAGCGATCGGCGATATGCTCGACGTTATGATCATCAATTTCAGCTTTCTTGATGTCTGCGGTCTCAAGCTCCAGACTCACGCCACTCTCACCTGCTGTCGGGGAATTCTGCGGGTTTACGCCGTAAGACTTGAAAAAGGACTGCGCGTAAACACGCTGCTTGAGCGCGTTTCGGATATTTTCGACACCTATCTCGCGTGCGGCATGAGCGCTGCCTACGCTAACTACAACTGGTTCGGACGCCCCGAATGGACAGAGCCATGCGCTATCATCGATTCGTTCATCGTCGCCATGCAGCTTTATTTTTATAAAAACGAAACCCGTTATCTGAGCGCGGCACAGAAGATACTTTATAACGGCATAGGACACGCTCAGCGTCCAAACGGCGGCTTCGGCTGCGACACCTGCGTGGGAGCAGCGGAAGGCGGCGTGCTCTCGGAACGCAACTCTGTACTCGGCATACACTGTCCCGAAGCGTTCTGGTGCTGTACTATGCGCGGCGGCGAGGGACTTTCACGCGCGGCGCAGTACGCATATCTGTATACCGATGAAAATACCGTCACACTGCCCTATCTCTGCGCTTCGAGAGCAAGGCTTCGTTTCGGCGATTATGGTCTTACCATTCGTCAGATAACAAATTACCCGAACGAGGGAAGCGTACAGTTCCGCATAAGCGATTATACCGTTCCCGGGATAATACGCCTGCGCGTTTATCTGCCGGAATGGGCGAAAAACGCAGCTGTAAGCGGTGCTGAGGCAAAGATATCGAGCGATTACGCGTTTATAAAGCTGACTCCCGAAACGTCGGACGTCAAGCTGACCTTTGATATTCCGCTGCATACCGAGACTCCGGAGGGCGACTGCAACGCAAAGGACAAGCAGCTTATATATTACGGAAATCTCATTCTCGGCACTGCAGCTGATGCGGAGGTTTCGGCAAATACAGAGGGGTTAACAGAATGCCGCACGCCTCAGCGCGGCTGTACTCCGCTTTTCCGCAGCGGAGATACCCTGCTCGAACCAATAAATACACTTTATCTTATGCCAGCCGAACAGGCATATAAATCCGTATATCATATATTATTCTGATGCGTATACTATAAAAACCGCGCCGCTTTAAATATGTAAAGCGGCGCGGTTTTTGCTTTATATTTTCACGCTGATAATAGTTGTGCGCGAAAGGCAGCATTTATCCTCGCGTCCACCGCTGCAATAGGAAATCAGCATTGTATGCTCGTCTGCGAAAAATATCGCCGGATAGCAGAAACCGCGCACCGGATCGTCGTCGACCTCCGCCAGATATTTGTAATCGACGCCGTTTTCGCTCGCTTCGATAATGAGCGGGGCGCGTCCCCAGCTTATCGAAGTGTCGCGTCCGGCACAGCCGTCCGCAGGATTATGCACGGCGTAATATATCCCGCTCCACGGATTGCGCGCTATCTTCATCGGCGACGCGGGCGAGGTGAATCGCGAGGGCTGTGCCGGCGTCCAATGCGCTCCGCCGTCCGCCGATATACTTTCATACTGCGTTTTCAGATCGGTGCGCATATAGGCGTAAAGTGCTCCGCCGGGAAGCTCGGAAACGCCCGGCTCCTGAAGTCCGGTGTCCGAACAGCACGGCGTCGGCATCGTTATCATTCCGACGCTCTCGCGCCATGTGAAGCCGTCGTCGTCGGAATAGTAAAAATATGCGGACGCGCGGCCGTCAAAATAGAAATCTCCGTTTTCATCAGCGGCAGAGCGGTGCAGCGCCGCGGCAATTATCAGCCGTCCGCTTCCGGCACGCTCGATCCGGCAGTTATTTACAACATAATAGCCGCGAAAACGTTCGGGCAGGACGTGTATACAGGTATAAAAGCTTTCAAAATCGTCACGCGAGCGAAGCAGGTACATATCGATCGTAGCGTCGGCGTTTTTGGCGAGATAAAACAGTCCCGCGTCGCCGTTTTCAAAGCGGTGGAGCGTAACGCTCATGATGTTTTTCACACCATGACGCTCGGCGCGGGCGATAATCCGCTCGCTCTCCGACCATGTAAGCCCTCCGTCTGCGGAGTAGAGCGCCGCTATATCGCACGGCGCGTGGTCGCTGTATGAATCTCCGTAAAAGCGCGTATACGCAAAGATAATACGTCCGTCGGAAAGACGCAGAAAATCGCCCTCGCTGTTGCGCGGATTGTTTTCGCCAGGAGCGATATTTCTCACGGACTGCAAACTGTATGTAAGATTTTTCACGCTACACCTCCGTGCCGGAAATATCCGGCAGTATATATCGTTCATAATAATCAAAAATATAATCGAGCCACGGTATCACCTCACCGCGGGAGAACATATCGCGCAGTGAGGTGACCGACACCCATTTCGCGTCAATGACCTCGGTCGGCTGATAGCTTAACTGACCGATATCGCAGTCTTTTTTGAGTATATATTCGTCCAGAAAATCATTTTTTCTGCGAACCGAACGGATAAGGCGAAGCTCGTTCGGAGAAACCGCAATGCCGATCTCCTCCGACAGCTCACGGATAATGCCTGTGACCGAATCCTCGCCAGCTGTCACCGATCCGCCGGTACATTCCCAATAAAGCGGCCAGTGCTTGTTCGGATGCCGGCGCGAGAGCAGCAGCTCACCGCGGCTGTTGTATACCCACGCCTGCACGACAATATGATATTGCCCCTGCACAAGCTGCATTCCGCGTATATGCGTTTTGCCTGTAGGTTTACGGTTTTCGTCGTATAAATCCCAATATTCCGCCATATTTCACCTGTTTATCCGATTATTTCGCGCAGTCGATACGCCGCGCTTCTATGTAATAACGTTTACTCTGCGCTTCACCCATTGAAAAGGTTTTGCGCGGGAGCGCTCCGTCGCGTTCAACTGTCGTAAAAAGCTGATTTTTCGTCATACCGTCGAAAATGAAGCCAACCGAAAAACGACGCGCCGCGAGCGAACGCGCAACGTCCTCGCCGTGAATAAAGTCGACCTTAGCGTCCTTATGAGCGGCGAGATACTCATCGATGAAGATCTGAAGCGTTCCTACCGGAAGCGCCGAGAGCGGCGGCATAAACACCGTGCCGACGCCGTGTTCGGTGATATATTCCACCTTCTGTGGTCCGCCGGCGGAAAAACGCGAACGCAGCCCGCTAATAACATCGTCGGGATCAACATTGAACATCACGCGGTATATAGGCTCGAAATGCAGCGCCGGATCGTGTATATTGACGACCTCGACGAGCGCGTAACGGTTGAGCGGCGTTTTATTCTGCTCATAACAGGCTTTGGCGGTCGCGAGCGAATGATTACCATCGCCTACGGCGAACAAAAACGGATTTTCAGCGTCGCCTGCAAGCTCGCAGAGCGCATTTTCGATACGCTCCTGCGTTTTATCGGAAAGATGCCAGCCGCGTATCGAACCTCCGCCCTGCATAAGCCGGAAATCATAGGCCGGGGTTTTATCCTCATCGGAACATGGCTCGATGACGCTCATTTTCATATCGTCGATAAGCAGCATGACGTGCGGAAGCTCGAGCGGAGCGCCGCGTCTTATTTTGACACGCGGCGGTATGCGGTCGAGCACAGTTCCTTCGGTCGCGCGTATCATAGCGTCCGAACCGCGCTCGAAGCTGTAAGCCTCAAGGTCGACGGCGCCGACTATACCGCGCCTTATAAGTCCACCTGGCAGCGTTCGCTCGATATAGACCATATCGTTTTTAAATTCGTCGAAAACGCCGCACGAAAGATATTCGAACATATTGCGGTCGATATCGCGTATGCGTGACGCCGCGTCGTCGTCGAGGTATATTTCGGGCAGAGTGATGTGGAGCGCCGATGGCGCGTCGCCGACAAATCGTTCTACATCGTTCCAATACTCAGGCTCGCTTGTAAACTGATCGCAGGCGACCGTCGCCCATTTTTCAAATCCGCGTTTGGGAAGCAGGATATCGGCGCAGCGGAAGGGGAGCTTATCTCTTGTCATATAAAACCAATCCTTATATTTGTAAATTATTATTCTGTATAAAACTTCATCTATGGTCGGCGGCGGGCGTTTTTTGTTTCTATTATATACCATTTGCAGCTCAAAGTCAACCGCGCCGCGTACAGCTTTTATTTCAGAACAAAAAAACGTTCCGAACAGCGGCTTTTCGCCTATTCGGAAACGTTTTTTATGTAGGAAACACCGCATATTAAGCGGAAGCTTATCCCTCGGTATAATATGAAACTGTTTTCTCTATATCGGAATTCACTTTATTGTTCAGCTTTTCCATTGCCGACGCGATATCGCTCTTACCGGCTTTTGCCTTCTCATTTATGGTATTGGTAAGCGAACCCCAGTTATACACGGCGGCAAGATCGAACACCGAATCCGCGAATATCAGATTGAGCATTTCGGCGGATTCGTCGTCGCGGACGTATTTGCCCTCGAGCAGAACGTCGTAATAAGCGGGACGCAGATCGCGATAGGAATAAGCGCAGAGGTATTCGAGTATCGTTCCGGTGCGCTCCGTGTCGGTATTTGTAACCGGTATGCCAAGCACGGCGGCGTAATTCGCAATCAGGTTTTTATAGCCGTCCTGCGATTCCTCGTATTTCGGGAACGGAATAATGCCGAACTCGTCCTCCATCGCACGCTGCTTTTTGAGCGAACCGAGTACCTCGCAGTAGAAAAGCGCCTGTCCGTTTTTAAATATGTTGTGCCAGTCCGTGCCTTCATCGGCAAGACCGGGCGTAATTCCGGCGATACATATGTTTTTGTTCGTATAAACGTTCGATACCAACGACTCATAAAGCGAATAGAATCGCTCTGACATACCGTTATATACCGGAAGATTGGAGCTGTCCTTTGTTACCGGTGTTTCTCCTCCGCTTGTGATGAACGGTGTGGCGTTTACATAAAGCGTCGCGCCGAAGCGGTCGGTATTGGCGGTCATAATGCCGTCGCCATCGAGATCGGACGCCGCCGCCGAGCTGTATTCGGCGAATTTATCAAGCGTCCACGCGCCGTTTTTTACAAGCTCATAGGGAGACGCAAGTCCTGAATTGTTCTGTATGTTTTTATTGAACGCCATTACCCATGTCGACTCGGAAAGCATAAGATGAAGATCTCCCGCTAAAATATACAGCTTGTCGCCGATGCCGAGCGAGTCAATCATTTCCTTGTTCCACCAAGGCTTTTCAAAATCGATGGATTCGATATCATACACATTGTTGAGATAGCCCTCGAGCGCGAGAGGAGTGACTACATAGGATTCGTCGAAGAAAACATCATAAGCGTCCTCGCCGGACTGTATCGCGGTGCGTATGGTCGAGATGACCTCGTCATACTTTTTCGTTGTTTCGGTGATCTTGATGTTCAGTTTGTCCTCGATCATACTGTTTCGGCTGTAAACTGTGTCGTTTATAACCTCGCCGTTCTGCTCATCGGCAGTCATGAGGGTTAGCGCGAAATCGCTCTCGTTGTTCAGTATGCGAAATTCGTAGCCGCTGAAATCAGAGCTTGCGAGCGACGAGTATATATCGTCCTGCGCGGCCGCCGTGGTTTCTCCGGCGGCGGTAGTCGACGCGGTGGTAACGGCGGCGGAGCTGTCATTTCCGCAGGAAACGAGCGCGGGAGCGAGCAGCAGTGCGCAAAGGATAAGCGAAAGGATGCTTTTAACGCGGTTCATCGATTTTTTCCTCCAAAATATGTTCATTTACGTTATAACAATGCCGCGTATTAACTGATTTTTATTGAAAAACAGATGGTAAAACAACTGTGATTTCAACGGATTGTGCGACAGTGCCATATCCAAATGAGTATTGTTATAAAGTCTATTATATAACGTCATAAGATAAATTAATATCGAATTATATATCCGAATTGTTAAATTATGTACATCATTTTTGATAGTTTTGCCGAAAATGTAAAATATTTATATTCAGCCTGTTTATATAGAAGCCAAAACGTTAAAACATCTGTATTTTATACCTAAATATTTAAATTTATTACTGTACAAAGCTCCGCTTGTTATGCTATAATAGTATGGAATACGAAAATATCCGTCCAGTTCACGTTAAATATATTATCCCGAAAGGAACGCTAAAATGAAATCTGAAAAACGCTATTCGCTCGGACTCGATTACGGAACGCTGTCCGGCCGCGCACTTCTCGTCGATATTCTGACCGGAGAGGAGGTAGCCTCCGCTTCGCTCGATTATCCTCACGCCGTCATGGACGAAGCTCTGCCCTGCGGCAAACGGCTCGGAATCGACTGGGCGCTTCAGCACCCGCAGGATTATCTCGACGTACTCGCCTATACAATACCGCAGGTGCTCGCACAAAGCGGAGTATCGACAGACGATATCGTAGGCGTCGGCATCGACTTCACCGCGTCCACTCCCCTGCCCGTTACAGCGGACGGCACGCCGCTCTGCTTCCTCGATAAATATAAGGACGAGCCGCACGCCTATGTCAAGCTCTGGAAGCATCATGCCGCGCAGGACAAGGCGAACAAAATGAACGAAACCGCGCTTGAACGCGGCGAGGACTGGCTTGCGCGCTACGGCGGCAAAATATCCTCCGAATGGATGATCCCGAAGCTTTGGCAGATACTCGATGAAGCGCCGGACGTCTACCGCGACACCGCGTATTTCATCGAAGCCGGCGACTGGCTGGTATGGCAGCTCTGCGGCGTTCAGACGCGCAGCTCCTGCACCGCCGGCTACAAGGCGATGTGGAGCAAAAAGGACGGCTATCCGTCAAAGGAGTTTTTTAAGGCGCTTGATCCGCGGCTTGAAAACGTCGTCGCGGACAAGCTCGGCTGTCCGATATCGCCGCTCGGCAGCCGCGCGGGCTTTATAACGGAAAAAGCTGCGGCACTCACCGGACTTCGCTGCGGAACGCCTGTCGCGGTGGCGAATGTCGACGCGCA
>JBAXZA010000070.1:0-7862 GCA_041670545.1 Eubacteriales bacterium
CGAAAACATATCATGCGAACATTTGTTCGGTACGAAAAAAGGCGAAATTCACCGCGATGGGCTAATTTTGATGAAACAAATCCATTCGGCGAACGTCCGATATGTAACCGGAGACGACAGGGGAGTCTGCTTTGAGGGTTATGACGCCCTTGTCGCCGACCGCCCCGACGTTCCGATAGCGGTCAAGAGCGCCGACTGCACCCCGATATTGTTCTGCGATGCGGAAGCGGGCGTTATAGGCGCCTGCCACGCCGGATGGCGCGGGACGATAGCGGGTGTTGCGGCGGCTACCGTCCGCGAGATGGAGCGTCACGGCGCCAGTGCCGAGAATATACAATGCGCGATAGGCGCGGCGGCGCAGTTCTGCTGCTATGAGGTCAGGGAGGATTTTCGCGACGCTGTCGCGGCGGCGCGCGGCTCTGAATTCTGCGGAGCGTTCGTGCGTCCGTACATCGGCGCAGGCTGTGAATGCAGCGCCGCGCCGCGTCAGCCGCTCCACGCGGATGTTCCGGCGATGAACGTGTATATTTTATGCGAAGCGGGCGTGCGGAGAGAAAATATCGCCGTCTGCGGTCGCTGTACCGTTTGTGAGAGCGATGTTTTCCGCTCATACCGTGTGAGCGGCGAGAAAATCACCATGAAAGCATATATTTCGCTGTAAAACGCGGGCGATTCGACGTAATGCCATTGGTATTATTCTGCCGAACGTATAAACATAAAGCTAACATAGCAAATTATCAAATGAACCGGCAGACATTGGTCGTCCGCTAAAAAAAACATATTGTATAAAAGTTCTTGCCAGGCTTCTTTCAAGAAGCCGCGTATCCCCCCACACGCCATCCGTCATATTTTATTGTTTAGGAATGATACAATGCAGAGAAAACCGACAAAACGCAGGCGCAGAGCGCCGATCATATGCGCTGTGATCGCGGCGTCGCTCGCGCTGCTTTACTGCATCGCCGTATTTTCGCCGATACCGTTTATCGTCTATTGGCGCGGAATATGGATAGAAACCGCAATGACCACCGCGGATCATCAGTGGCTTGCGACGGCATTTATGCCGGGCTTTGTCATTGACCGCGTCATGGCGGAAACCGGAAGCAGCGACATAATCGGCGGCGGAGAATTTCTCACCGAAGCCAACACCTCACAGCCGGAGGATACAGACGACAGCCCCGGCTCGGTCACCGAATCTGACGCCGATACTCCGATCACCGAAAAACCGGAGGAAACCATTGCTGCTGAGCAGACAAAGCCGTCGGGCGGCGACAGCTACGGCTCGGCAGACGGCGACATCCTCGGTCTTGCTTCAATGAAGGTCGGAGCGAAGGATTACGCGGGCAACACGATATCGGTCGTCGATATAGACGAGGGTCTGTTCGTTTCCGATATCGCCAAGGGCGAATTCAAGGGCAAGATCATGCTCATTGACGATCCGTCGCGCGTTTTCCTCGGCGTCACCACAAAGGCGAACGAGGGACTGCGCATCAAGGATATGCTCTCCGCCTACGGCGCGGCGGCGGGCATCAACGCGAGCGGTTTTGCCGATCCCAACGGAGAGGGAAGCGGCGCGGAGCTTATCGGGCTTTCCTGCTCGCAGGGAACGTTTTCGGGCGAATATGTCAGCTATTACGGCAGTGTGCTGCTCACAAATGAAAACAAACTGGTGGTCGGCAATGTGACCATATGGAACAACAAGGGCATACGCGACGGCATACAGTTTGGACCGGTGCTTGTGGCGGACGGCACGGCGGCGGTCAGCGGCAGCGCGGGCTATGGACTTCAGCCGCGCACCGCGATAGGTCAGCGCAGCGACGGCGCGATCATTATGCTCGTTATCGACGGTCGCAGCATACTTCATTCGATAGGCTGCACGGTCGGAGATATGGCGGAAATACTGCTATCCTACGGCTGCGTCAACGCCGCGTGCTGCGACGGCGGCTCGTCGAGCGTGATGGCTTACGGCGGCGAGGTCATAAACGTCAATTCCTCCGCGAATCCCACCCTCGGGCGGCGTCTGCCAAACGCATTTCTTGTGAAATCAAAGAAAAGCACATAAAAATCAAAAAATCACGAAATCAACGTGATTTTTTTGTTTTTCGAAGCTATTCAGCTTTCGGCGGGCAGCATAGGATATTCGGACGAGTCCGCTCCGATCTTTGCGTATATCGCCGTCCAGCGTTCCGCCATATCGTCCTCATATAACCACGGACGGTAGCCGAGCCGCAGATATGTTTTTATCGCGGGTATGCGGAAATCGTCGGTGTTGAGCGACGCGCGGCGGACGCCGTTCTCGTCGAAATAACGGAGTACGGCGGCGCATACCGGTGCGCTGAGTCCGCGTCCGCGATATGCTTTCGATACGCCGACCATATGAAGCGACGGGCAGTCCGGATTCATAAGTGCCGCCGCCGTACCGCCGACACTTCCGGACGAGCGCTCGACTATGTAAAAAATCTGCGCGGGGGTGAGCGCGGGATCGTCAAGCATACTTTTTTGGAAATCCTCACGCGTGACGAGTTTGCCGTTCAGCTCCTCGCAGGCGTCTATCCAGCCGGCGGTGAGGTCGGCGCCGTATTTGCCGTCGTCGGCGTGGGTGATGATATCAAAACCCTCCGGGATTTCGGTCAGCGCCGGAGCGCCGCCGAACCATAACATTTTGAGCTGTGCCATTGTGATCTCCTTCCGGCGTCGCCGCCGATTGTGAATGTTGTCGTTGATGGTGCGCCGGATTAATTATACACTGCCATTTTGAATTTGTCACTATATTTTGCCGAAAAATATCATATTGATGTGTGGGAATTTCCCCATTTTCGTTTGCGAAACGAGTGGCGAGCTTGTGCTGACGGCGTTCTCGATAAGTTTTCGTTTGCGAAACGAGTACGAACCTGAAAGGACGGCTTTTTCGATAAGTTTTCGTTTGCGAAACGAGTGACGAACCTGAGAGGACGGACAACCCTACGGTTTTCCGTCCTCTCAGACTCTCCCGCTTTCCCTTGGAACGGTGCGCTTGAGAAGGCGCGGCTCCCGCGTGTGAAATAAGCACGATGGTGACGTTCACACGGGCCGCATATTCTTCGCAGGCGTCAATATGCGCCGCGCTCGGCTCGCGTTGCTCGATGTGCTTATCCGAGGTCGGGTAGCGACGGCGGCGATTGCCGCGAATAATATTTTCGTTCCCAGCAAGCGCTGCCATCGTCTGACGCATCAGGGTACACATATCCGCTGGTGCGGCTACGCCACACCTTGCTTGGAGAGAAACAGCGGCATTAACGAGACTACATCTTGCAGAGAGCGCTCACACGCGGGAGTGCCGCACGTATTTTGCGCGTCCCAGCGGGGAACGGGAGGTCTGGAGGGTGAGGGGCGCCGCCGCGTCCCCCATCCTCCAGATTCTTCCGCGTAAACTTGCGCGAAAACGTCAGCGTAAACTGACGCGAAAACGTCAGCGAAAACGTTCACAAGAGCATTCGCGATAACATATGCAAAACCCAATGTGAAAACATTCTCCATGTAAAACAACACTAATTGTGTACAAATACGATGTTAAATACCAATAATTATACTATATATTAAAAATTATATAAAATTCTTCGATATCCGTCTGACGGCTGTTTCCACGCTATTGACAAACGCCCAAAATCGAGATATAATTAAGTTATAAGATAATAGATGCGCTGCGGATATTTACGCGCCGCGTAACGAAAGGGTGGTACCCCCGTGGTATTACAGGTCAAAATGCTCGACGGCTTTTCGCTCTCCTCGGGCGATACCGTCGTTACCGAAAACGATATAAATTCAAAAAAAATTTGCACCCTGATACAGTACCTGCTCGCAAACCGGCATAAAAACATATCGCAGGAAAATCTCATCGAAACGCTGTGGCCAGAGGACTGCCAGAACCCGATGAACGCGCTCAAAAACCTCGTTTACCGCGCGCGCACGGCACTTTCCGCCGCGTTTCCGCAGTCGGACGGCGAATTCATACGCAGTAATTCAAGCACCTATGAATGGGCGGACGATATCGAAACCGTCGTCGACTGCGAACAGTTCGAGGACAATTTCCACGCGAGCGAGGACGAAATGCTCACCGATGATGAGAAGATATTCCTCTGCCGCAAATCGCTCGACTGCTATTCCGGCGAATTTCTGCCGAAATCGACCTCCGAAAACTGGGTGATGTGCAAAAATGCGTATTACACCAGCCTTTTCATCAAGGTCGTCGAAACGACCTGCGAAATGCTCTACCGCAAGGAAATGTATGCCGACGCCATCGAAATCTGCGAAAAGGCGGTCGCCATCCATACCTACGAGGAAAAGCTGCACGAATATCTGATCAAAAGCTATTCGCTCGCCGGACGCTATCATCAGGCGATATCGCATTATTACTACATAACGTCACTGTTTTACACAGAACTTGGCGCCGAAGCTTCCAAATCGATAAAGGATCTTTTTTCGAAGATCACCAGCTATATAAACAATATCGAGTTGAATCTCAATACTATCGAGGACGACCTCAAGGAAACGGATTTTTTAAAGCGCGCGTTTTTCTGTGATTATGAGGTTTTCAAGCATATCTACCGCGTAAACTACCGTTCAATCGAGCGTTCGCAGAAGGTCGTCTGCCTGATGCTTATCACGCTGACCGACGAAAACGGTCTGCCGCCCGAAAAAAGCACGCTCATAAAAAATATGCAGTCGCTCAAGAAAACTCTCCAGTGCATACTCCGTAAATCGGACGTTTTTGCGCGTTACAGCGCTTCGCAGTATGTGGTGCTGCTGCCGCTTCACGCGCCGGACGATTCCAACGTCATCAGCCGCCGCATTAATTCGTCATTTGTCGATGAGCTGGGACGCCAGAACGTTCAGATACTCATAAAGCATAAGATATTATAAGGCTTTTTCGCTGTAATACAATCCTTCTAATATGCTTCTTAACAATTTGATCGTTTACGGCGATTTTACGAACAAGCCCTAAGGATTATTATGCAGATCAGCATATTTCGCATGAATACTGCACGCGAAACGAGGTGCGAAAATGTTCTCGTTTAAAAAAATAAGAATGGCGGCTCGAGCCGCGCTCATTATAATGCTCTGCGCACTGACCGCGGTCGTTTCCTTTTCGGCGGACTTCTGCCCCCTCATGCCCGAAGCGGGAGGCAAGACGGTGTTTTCCTCCGGAGGCTCTTATATAGACGCCACGTTTTCGTCGCAGGGCTATATAATGGCGCGGCAGACCGGCGTTTCGGAAAAGCTCAAAATACAGATTTCGCTCGGCGATGTTAAATATAACTATTCTCTGCGCGGCGACGGCGTTTTCGAGGTGTTTCCGCTTCAGCTCGGCAACGGAAAATATACCGTCAAGATCTTCCGCAATATATCCGGCACGAAATATTCCGCGCTGTTCACCGCCGAGATCGACGTCGCGCTCGCAAAGGAGATCAGTCCGTATCTCTATCCTAACCAGTATGTCAGCTATACGGAGGATTCCGAGTGCGTCAAAAAAGCGGCGGAGCTTTGCGGCGCGGTCACGGGCGATCTCGCCAAGCTTCAGACAGTAAACGATTATCTCAGCAAAAATATAAAATATGATGTTGAGAAGGCGAAAACCGTTAAAAGCGGCTATCTGCCCGATCCCGACGAAACGCTTTCGGACGGCTATGGTATTTGCTTCGATTACGCCGCGCTGATGTGCGCAATGCTGCGCTCGCAGGGCGTTCCGGCAAAGCTTATAATAGGCACGGTCGCGCCCAAGGCGCTCAATCACGCGTGGGTGTCGGTTTACGTCAAGGGCAAGGGCTGGATAACGACAAAAATATACAGTGACGGCAACAACTGGAAGCTGATGGATCCGACCTACGCCGCCGCCGGAAGCTCCGCCATCGAGGAATTTATCGGCGACGCGACAAACTATACCGCTCTGCGCTGGTACTGAACCGTCGCTCGGACATTGGCGCCGACGAATTACACGTTATTCAGATGTTCCTTAGAATCCCATATGATGGGCAAAACAGCGAAAAGCGCCCGCTATCCGGGCGCTTTTCGCATAATTCCGGCGATTCCGCGGCTATCGCCAAAATAAATGCCGTGTACAGACGGTTTGGAATAGCCGGATATATCGGAGGTATTATATGACCGCAATGAATTCGCACGACAGCAGGAAAAACGCGTCCAAAGCCCGCGATATGCTTTCCGATACCGAGGTTTCAGCGTTCTGCGCTCAGCTGTCGATGCTGCTCGCCGACGGAATGATACTCGAGGAGATCACGGCGCAGCTCGCCGCTCTGCCGGATAAATCCGCACCCGCGCTCACCGCCGCTTATTCCGCCGTGAACGCAGGAGTCGGGGAGGGCATGACGCTTGCCGACGCCTGCCGCGCCGCCGGAATGTTCCCCGGTTATATGCTGAGCGTTACCGAAATAAGCGAACGCTGCGGACGTCTTGCGGCGTCGCTTTCGTCGCTCGCGCAGTATTATGAGAGCAGTGCGCGCACATCCGCGCATATACGCGGCGCGGTGATTTATCCGCTCGGACTGTTTTCGATGCTGAGTGTTGTCATGTGGGTGATGGCGCTCTGCGTTTTTCCAATGCTTTCATCGGTGCTTTCCTCGCTCGGCGCGAATATGGGCATCGCCGACCGGCTGACCGCTCCCATCGCCGCCGGACGGGCGCTCGGCATCGTCGCCGCGTCGCTGCTCACGCTCTGCGCACTGTCGCTTATATTCGCGCTGATTCTGCTTGCGTCGGACAGCGGACGGCATATGCTCGGCAAAATACTTGCAGGGTTAGGAGCATTCCGCGCGATACGTCAGGATTCGGACTGCGGAACGTTCGCACATTCGCTTTCGCTGCTCATGGCGTCTGGCTGCCCGGCGCCTGACGCGTTCGGCGTGATCGCAAAGGCGTTTGATACCTCGCCGGATACCGTATCGCTCGCGCTCGAATGCCGTTCGCGCTGCGACGAGGGCGAATCCCCCGCCGCCGTGCTGATCTCAAAGGGAATATTCGCAGGCGCGGACGCACATATGCTGCTCACCGCTGAAAAATCCGGAGATATGTCCGAAACGCTCGCCAAACTCGCCATACGGCGTCAGAGGAGAGCGGAGGAGCGCACCGACAGCGCCGTCGCCGCCGCCGAGCCGATAACCGCCGCCGCCGTATCCGCCGCCATGGGGCTGATATTGCTCTCGATACTGCTGCCCGCCGCCGCTGTAATGAACGTGATAGGGTGAAAATATGAACGCAGTGTATATAAAACGCGCCGTCACGGCGATATTTACCGCCGCCGCGCTTTCCGCCGCCGTATATATCACCGCATCGGCGTATTTTTCGGCGCGGAGGATAGGCGGGGATGGCGCGGATATCCTCCGCTGCGCAATCGAACGCGCGGCGGTATCCTGCTACGCGACCGAAGGGGTGTATCCGCCAACGCTCGATTATTTGTGCGAAAACTACGGTGTTTCGGTGGATATCTCGCGTTATGCGGTCGATTATGACTGCTTTGCTTCAAATATAATGCCGAGCGTAATAGTTTCAGGCGTCGGATAAGGCGGAAGTACACATACTGCGCCGCTATATAAAGTACCGGCGCGGCATAAACGAAGATGGTGACGAAGGTGGTGACAAATATGGACAACGCAGACGATAACGCCGGAGCAGGAACGCGCGCGGCGGTCATGCCGGTTTTTCTGATGTTCGCGGCGGCGCTGCTTACCGCCGTTATCACGGCGGCGCTCTGCTGCTCGGACATAAATTCGCGCTCAGACGATAATTTTGAGCTGCGCACCGCCGTCAACTATACGCTCAACAGCGTCCGCGCCGCCGTTCGCACTGAGGTATCGGACGGTTCGCTCGCGGTATAC
>JBAXZA010000071.1:0-7741 GCA_041670545.1 Eubacteriales bacterium
ATGCCGTCTACACGCGCAATCTCCGGATGAGCGACGATTTCGGCGTTACCGTCAAACAATACGGCGTCAGCAGTGTCGCGGATACGGTAAAAAAGAGCATCAGTGCGGGCGATACAGCGTTCAACGCGATAATATCCACGTTCTGGGACGCCGCGGCGCTCTCTGCCGACGGCTATCTCGCAATGCTTACCGATATAGACGAGCTGAACCTTGGCGGCGAATGGTGGGATCAATGCTCCATCCGCGATCTTTCGATCAACAACCGTCTTTTCTTCGCCGTGAACGATATATCCATACTCGCGGCAGAGGCAACGGTCGATGTTTGGCTGTTCAACAAGGATATGCTGACCTCGCTCGGGCTTGAGGATCCTTATTCGCTTGTCGAAAACGATCAGTGGAACTATTCTAAAATGATGGACATGATGAAAGGTGCGGCCTACGACGCGGACGGCAACGGGAAAATGGATACGAACGACGTCTGGGGCTTCGCGAACAACTCCGAGGGTGTTATTAATTCCGTATTCGTAGCCGCCGGGCAAAATTATATACAGAAGGACGAAAACGATATACCGTATCTCGCTATCAATAACGAACGCGCTTTGAACGCGCTTTCTACGACCGTCGATCTGATGTATAAAAATCCCGATTCAATAAACAAAGTGTCGGACATGGATGAAATATTCTCGAGCGGACGTTCGCTTTTCCATGTTCAGTGTTTACAAATAGTTAAACGTTTCCGCAGCATGGAGATAGATTTCGGTATTCTGCCCAATCCAAAATATGATGAATACGAAACTGACTACCATCAGGGAATGCATCCGATCGGGGGAGCGTTCTCGCTGCCGTCTACGCTCGCCGGCGAGGAGCTTGCGAAAAGCGCCGAGATTTCGGATATTCTCGCCCATGTGTCGAGCGAAACCCTCATTCCGGCATACTATGAGGTCAATCTGACCAACAAGCTGCTGCGCGACGACAAATCGTCCGCAATGCTCGATATCATACTTACAAACCGTTCGTATGATCTCATGCGTCCGTTCAACTGGGGCGGCTTAACCGACAAGATCAACGCCCTTGTCACTCGCGGCGAGCGCAGCTTCGTATCGGTATATGAAGCCAACGCCGACAAGGTAAACGACGCTATCGCAAAGACCGTCGAACAATTCAAATAACATAAGGAACAATATATTATGCTCGAAAAATACATCGCCGCCCCGAGAGAATTCGGCGAGGTAGCCTTTTACTGGTGGGTGGGCGAGCCGCTCACAAAGGAACGCCTTATGTGGCAGCTTGAACGGCTGTCAGATAAAAATATTTGCGGACTTCAGATAAACTACTGCCATACGGATAACGGAGGACGCGGCTGCGGTCTTTCCATGGAAAGCGAGCCTAAGCTGTTCTCCGACGAATGGTGGGAGCTTTTCGGCTGGTTTATGGGCGAATGCAAAAAGCGCGGGATATCCGTTTCGCTCAGCGACTACACCATTGCCGCGCCCGGTCAGGGGCAGTATATGGACCGTGTGCTTCAAAAGCATCCAGAGGTCATCGGCAAAACTCTTGTATACGAAAACGGAAAGGTCGAAGTGCGCGAGGTGCCTTATTCGGTCGATCCGATGAACGAAAAGCTCGGAGATTATGTCATTAGTGAGTTTTACGGCAAGTTCGATGAGCATTTTCCCGGCGAGCGCGGACAGGGACTCAACTTTTTCTTCTCGGACGAGCTGGTTTTCAACGTCAGGGGAAATTTGTGGAACGACGGCTTCGCCGAAAAATTCCGCGAATACAAGGGCTATGACATCACGCCGCACCTTAAGGCTATATTTGAGGACATCGGGGCTATAACGCAGAAAATACGGCTCGATTATTACGATGTTATCGTCAGACTTTGCGAGGACGGCTATTTCAAGAAAATATATAATTGGAACGAAGAAGGCGGCATGACCTTCGGCTGCGACCACGGCGGGCGCGGACGCGACGTCACCGAATTCGGCGATTATTTCAGAACGCAGCGCTGGACGCAGGGACCTGGCAACGATCAGCCGAATTTCGCTTCGGATATCATCAAAACCAAGGTTTCAAGCTCGATTTCTCACCTTTACGGGCGCCCGCGCACATGGCTGGAGGGATTTTACGGCAGCGGCTGGGGAACGTCGTCCGGCGAGCTTGCCGACGCGGTATTCCGCAATTTTGCTGTCGGTCACAATCTGCTCACCCTGCACGGTCTTTATTATACTACCTACGGCGGCTATTGGGAATGGGCGCCGCCCTGCAATCATTTCCGTATGCCGTATTGGAAACATATGGATAAATTCCTCAGCTGCTCAAAGCGGCTTTCATATCTGCTTACGCGCGGCGATCATGTATGCGACACGGCTATACTTTATCCCGTAGCGGCGGCAGAGGGAGGACTCGACGGCGGCGAAGCTGTCAATTTCGCCTTTGAAACCGGCGAATATCTGTACCGTCACGCGACCGACTTCGATTTCATCGACTTCGAATCGATAGGACGCGCCGAGATTGACTCGGGCGAGCTTTGTGTGTCCGGCGAGCGCTATAAGGCTGTGATCGTGCCGTCGATGCGGACGATACGTTTTGAAACACTTGAGAAACTGGCTGAATTTTCACATTCGGGAGGCATCGTGCTGATCTGCGGAGCGCTGCCCGAAGCCTCAGACCGTATCGGGCGTGACGACGATATCCTCACCGGTATGGTCGCGGATATCGTATCAGCTCACGGTAATCCGTCCGCGCCGTCTGCGGTATACAGCATATTGAAGCGTTCCTTCACCCCCGATATCGAAACGGACGAAAGCCCGTATCATTTGCATCGACGCGTCGACGGCAAGGACGTTTATATGCTCTATGGCGCAAATAAGGACGCTTTATACCGTTTCCGCGCTCACGGAAAGGCGGTTTTGTTCGATCCGTGGACGGGCGGCGAGCGTCCGCTCCCCATCAAGGACTGCGACGGAACGGTAAGTACGCTGCGTATGCCGCTTAGCGCGTCGGAGGTGCAGCTTATAGCGTTTGACGGAAGTCAGAGCGCACCGCTGTCACCGTGCGCGTCCGTTCCGGCTGTTTCGCGGACCAACACTGTAAACCTTGACGGCGAATGGGATTTCAGACTCATTCCGACGCTCGATAACAAGTACGGCGATTTCGCTCAGCCTCCCACCGACGGCTGCATAGGTGCGCAGGCGCGCTTCTTCCGTTTCAGTCACGGAGGGCGCGAAAAGGAAATAATGTGCTCATATGAGCCTTATTTTTACAAGCTCGGAGCGCTCGCGCACGCGGACGACGCCGCCGTTCTCGCGCTTGGCGAGATAAAACCCGGCACGGAAATAGAGCTTGACGGAGTGCGTCATAGTTTTTCCGAATATGAATTTTCCATGCGTTACGGCGTTAAAAACGACGCCGGCCCTCAGCACAGCTATCATGGTCTGAAAGGTCACGTTTCCGATGATTTCATCGCGCTGGGCGAAAAGGTTGTTACCTATGTAAATTCCAATTCCTACTATAAAGAGGAGCAGGACGGCAAAATCTACTATATGTACACCTCCGTATACGCCGGTGACGACTGCACCGCATATGTCAAATACGGCGAATTCGCTCCCGCCGCGATATATATAAACGGCGCGGAGGTATCAGGCAGAAGTGTCGCACTCAATCGCGGCTATAACCGCGTGCTGCTGCGCTATGACGGAGCGGGCAGGGGATATTTCATTCTCGACCGCGAACATGAAACGCCGGAGCAGTCCTATCCGCTCGCGATGAAATGGTACAAAAACCGCTCGGTTCTGCCATTCTCGCCCGACGAGAACGGCGCTGACGTTCCATGTGTGTTCAGCTTCACCGCGCCGCCCGCCGCTCAGAAGCTCAGCTTCACCGCGCCGCCCGCCGCTCAGAAGCTCAGCTTCACCGCGTATGGTGATGTAAAGGTGTATTTTGACGGCAAACAGGCGAAGGTAACCTCTCACGGCGGCGATATTTATACGGCGGAAACCTGCGAGGTCAAAAAATCAGTCTGCGAGGTCAGAATCGAGGTATCCGCTCATCCCGGCGCTTATGAGAGCGCGATTGCCGCACCGGTTGACATCGTCTGTGCGGACGGTACGATTTCACAGGGCGATTGGGGCGAAATTGACGGACTTCGCTGCTATTCGGGCGGCGCGTCATATGAAAAGCGGGTTGAAATACCGAAAAATACGTCCTGCACGGTAGATTTGGGCGAGGTCGGCTGTTCCGCCGAATTATTTGTAAACGGAGTATCCGCCGGCGTCCGCATGACGAAGCCTTATCGCTTCGATATCACCTCGCTCTGCGCCGAGGGCGTGAATACCATCAGAGCGGAGGTTTTCAACACGCTTTACAACCACTATCTGACCATACCGACCGGTTATAATCAGCGCAGACAGTTATCCGGACTTGTCGGCGGCGCGCATATTGAGTTTAATACGAAGGATTAAAAAAAATCGGCGCAGGCTTTGAACTGAGTTATTATAAGCTTTGACATGAGCTGCAAAAATCTCTTCGATATCGCTTTAATGCTCTTGACAAACCTTGCCCCGTCGTTTATAATAATAGCATAGGTCGGACATGAAGTCCGGCGAGGTGCAGTACGCGCCGAAGCTATGCCGCCAGACGGCGATTTTACCCGCACCTTAATATCGCATTTTATTTGGAAGCCTATGATTGATTTTCTGACTTGTTGAAATTGAAGCGTTTAGCATTGTATTTTAACACTGTCGTCGGCGAATTGCATATTATTCAGAGGTTTCTTTGATATGTATGTCACGGAGGCATACGGTTTTTGCAAAAACCGTATGCCTTTTTGCCGCCGCCGGCATGGCTGTAATAAAGTGCGCGAATATTATGTGTGCCGTATGTTGCATATGGAGGATATTATCATGGCTTGTCTGCTTGTTCCCGCCGCCGAAGCGGTATTGACCACTATCGTCACAAAGGTTGTCAAAGCGAAGGAAAAGAAGCTCGGCGTCGCCGAAAAGTCCGGCGAGGTCACGCTTCCTTTCTCGAAAAAGCTTAAATGGCTCTCAAATCTGCTCTGGGGCGGCGCGGCTCTGCTCGCGCTTGAGCATATCTGGCACGGCGAGATCGTGCCGTTTTTCCCCTTCCTTACGGCTGCTTCAAATCCCGCCGACGCCGCCGCTATGCTGCATGAGATGGCGACGGTCGGCGTAACGATGGCAGTCGTCTGCACCGTTGTATGGTGCGGTATGCTCGCCGTTTCACATATTATCGAAAAGCGCGAGCCGAAGTCCGCGCCCGAAGTACAGTGATATGACGTTACTTGTAACTATATTTGCGGCGCTGATTTCTACCGTTATATGGTATAGAAACGCGCCCGACGGAAAAATGATGAGCGGAACGCTCTGCTTGATCTACTGGGGCGCGTCGCTGATGTGGATGTGCGACGCCGTTTTCGAATATATCGAGCTTGGAGCGCAGTATTTCACCCCCGCCCCCGCCGATATGCTCAACGACCTTTTCCTCGGAATGTCTGCCGTCGCGCTCGGACTTATCATATGGCTCGTCATACTTCTCGTAAAGGATCCCCGCGGCGTCGTTCGGGCGTCATTGCTTAAAAAACGCTGATACACCAAGCGGATTGATCATCTTTTTGGGTTACATATTAATGTGGCAGCTGGCGTAATCGTCAGAATTTGATAACATTATGCCGTGACGCAAGTTTAAATCATTACCGCACAATGTACGTTCACGTTTTCATTATTGCTTATGCGAGGTGCAGACGTGAATTGTACGGCATTGACTTAAGGAACCTCTGATTAATTCGCCGGCGCGTTGAAATCAAGGGCGTTTAGCCCTTGTATTTCAACATTTGCGCCGACGAATTATACATTATTCAGATGTTCCTTAAACTTGTTTTTGGCGATCGAACGCAATATATGAGGTATTTTATGGAATTATCCGAATTTTTCACTTCGCATAATAAAGCGGCGCTCGCCTTTTCCGGCGGTGTCGACTCGTCCTATCTGCTCTGCGCCGCGATAAAATACGGCGCGGATATTCACGCATATTATGTAAAATCCGAATTTCAGCCGCGTTTCGAGCTTGACGACGCACGTCGGCTTGCAGAGGAGCTTGGCGCGAAGCTGGATATAATCGAAGCTGATGTTTTATCCGTCCCGGAGATAACGCGGAATCCGAAAAACCGGTGCTATTATTGTAAAAAACAAATATTTTCGACTATATCAGCCCGCGCGCGGCATGACGGCTACACCGTTATATTGGACGGTACAAATGCGTCGGACGACGTTGGCGACCGCCCCGGAATGAAAGCGCTCGCCGAGCTTTCCGTATTATCGCCGCTGCGCGAATGCGGACTTACGAAGGACGAAATACGCCGAAGATCGCGCGAAGCCGGACTTTTCACATGGAACAAGCCGGCGTATGCCTGTCTTGCCACCCGAATACCCTCCGGCGAGGAAATAACGCACGAAAAGCTTACCGCGACCGAACGCGCCGAGGATTATCTGTTCTCGCTCGGATTTACCGATTTCCGCGTCCGTATGCAGGGGGGCGCGGCAAAGCTTCAGCTTCACGCAGAGCAGTATCCGGCGCTGCTCGGGCGTCGCGCGGAGATTCTTTGCGAGCTTAAAAAATATTATACATCGGTCATGCTCGATCTGGAGGCAAGAAATTGAACACTTCGATAAAACATATATTGTCAGCCGTCGCCGACGGCACAATGACGGTGTCGGAAGCCGAATTGCTGCTTAAAAAGGCGCCGTTCGAGGATCTCGGCTATGCGAAGGTCGACCTTCACCGCAAGCTGCGTCAGGGCGCTGCGGAGGTTATATACGGCGCGGGCAAGACGCCGGAGGAAATATCCGGAATCGTCGCGGCGATGCGTCAAAACGGTCAGAGCACCGTGCTCATCACGCGTCTTAACGCTGATTCCGCCGAAAAGGTAGGGCGGAGCTGTCCGCTTTGCTACAATGAGCGGGCGCACATCGGTATCTCAGGCGAAATTCCGCGTCCGGACGGTATCGGAAGGATCGTCGTCGCGACAGGCGGCACAAGCGATATTCCGGTCGCTGAGGAAGCCGCGCTCACCGCCGAAGCGCTCGGCAACGAGGTGACACGGCTTTACGACGTCGGCGTCGCGGGACTTCACCGTCTGCTCGCTCATATGGACGATATCATGAGCGCGTCGGTCATAATCGCCATCGCCGGAATGGAGGGCGCACTCGCAAGCGTTATCGGAGGTCTTGCCGACTGCCCGGTTATAGCGGTCCCGACAAGCGTTGGCTACGGCGCGTCGTTCGGCGGTCTGTCCGCGCTGCTTTCGATGCTCAACTCCTGCGCGAGCGGCGTTTCGGTTGTGAATATTGACAACGGCTTCGGCGCGGGTTATCTCGCGTCCATGATGAATCATATGGAGGGAAAAAATTGAAAACTTTATATCTGGACTGCGGCATGGGCGCCGCCGGCGATATGCTGACCGCCGCGCTGCTTGAGCTTATCCCCGATCGTGCAGATTTTCTCGAGCGTCTTAATTCGCTTGGTATACCGAATGTCGGGGTGAAAAGCGAAGCATCATCAAAATGCGGCATACTCGGCACACATATTTCGGTAACGGTGGGCGGTGAGGAAGAAGAATCCGCCGACGAGCACGAGCACGAGCACGAACATGAGCACGAACATGAGCACGAACATGAGCACGAGCATGAGCACGAGCATGAGCATGAGCACGAACACGAGC
>JBAXZA010000072.1:0-7657 GCA_041670545.1 Eubacteriales bacterium
AAAGGTCGTTGAATGCAGCGTCACAAAATGCTCCGCGTCGGACGCCGGTTCTCCGGTCAACGTATATTTCAATGGCGAGATGCACAGTGTAACTCCGAATTTTACATATAACAGCTTATAATATTACAGCACAACGCAAAAAAAGCGGCAATAATCGCCGCTTTTTTTGCGCATTTGTGATATTTAGGAACATCTGATTCATTCGCGACGCGTTGAGATCAAGAGCGTTTAGGTCTTGTATTTCAACATTTGTGCCGACGAATTACACGTTATTCAGAGATTTCTTTACTCTGCGGGAGTTACGTCCGGCAGGGTTATAACGGTTGTGTAGCTGACTCCGCCCAAGGTGAAGGTGAAGGAGTAGCTGCCGCCCTGAATCCAGTATACAGAGGTGGTCATGGTGCCGTTTTCATTGAGCGTCATGTTCCAGTCCGATGCCGGAAGCTCGGTGCCGTCGCGGGTGACCTTGACGAGCGAAACGCTGTCGCCGTGTATGCCCGAAACGTTGGGCGTGAAGGTTATGACGTTGGTGTCCTTATTGAACGCCGCCGAGAACGAAAGCACCTCGCCGACTATCATGGACTTGACCTCGCCGCCGATAACGGTGAACTGCACGCTGCGGTTGACCGTGTCGGAGAGCTTGACCGAAGCCGCGCTGAGATCAGAGCCGATCGTCGACGCGCTGAAGCCGGAGGAGAGTCTGTACACGTTTCCGCCGACCGTTACGGTGGAGGAGGTGAAGCCTGTCACAACTCCGGTGACTGAGCTGACGGTGATGTTTGTGATAAAGCCGTTGGAATCAATAGCGCATACGCTGCCGATATCAAGCGTCGAGAGCGAGAGCGCGGTAGCGCGCTTGCCGGTCGCGAAGTTGAAGGTCTCGTATATGCGGTATACCTTGCCGTTGTCAAGCTGTGTGCCGGTGAAGGAGAGGATCTTGGCGTTAGCCGCAGTGCTCTCCGAGCCGGTGAGCGAACCATTCGAAACATAGAGGAAGCGCAGAGTTTCGACGTCGCCTACGCTGTTTTCATAAACAGCGGTGACCTTCGCACCGTCCGAAACGCTGATTTCAGAGGTATAAACGCCGGTCTTATAAAGGAATTCGCTGCCGTTTTTGACAACTATAACAGTGTTCGCGTCTGTGACGAACTTTGTGCCGTTGAATGTATAGAACGCGCCTGTTCCGCGGCTGAGCGTAAACGCGCCGTTCGCTGTCGCCGAGCTTGCGAATTCGCCGCTCTGCGTAAACGAAGCGGAATCCTCGGCTGCGAGGGTGTAAATTCCGTTTCCGTCAACGGTGTAGCGGTACACGCCGCCAGCCGTTACATTGTAGGACGAGGTAACGATATCCACGGTCTTTCCGCCGACATTAGCCGTTACGATGTAACGGAGCGCGCCTTCGGTATAAACCGGAACCGCGTTTGTAGTGGCGACGAGGAAGGTCGATGTCGAAGCTGTATTGGCAGGATTATAAACCGCGAGGACGATATCGCCCTTGACCGCGAATACAGCCTTTGTACCGACGGCGATGGAAGCGCGCAGACTGTCGGCGGTGACACCGCTCGCGGCGCTGCCGAGAACGTAGGTCTTATCGCCGGCGCTGACGCTTGTATCGGTCAGACGGGTGACGAGCGCGGATTCGGTAAGCTCAAGCTTTTGCGCAATCTCAAGCGAAGCGTTGCCCTTGTTGTAATAGTAGAGAACATAATCGCCGTTCTCCGCCTTTACGGTGTTCACAAAGCCGCCTGTAAGCTTCTCTGCGGTGAGATTTTCGGCAATATTGATCTTGCCGTCGCTCGATATCGAAAGACGTCCCGCCGTGAGGTTCTTGACGAGGGCGCGTTCAGCGATACCGTCGCCGTTATCGTCAATGAGAGTGATATCGCCTATGCCGACCGACGCCGCGAGAGCCGCGTTTGTCTTTATCTGGGCGAGTATTCCGTCATTTGTGTATGCGAAAACGATAAGCTCGTTCTGATTGGTGGAGATGGAGTCGGAGAGCTTCTCAACGACATTGTATTTTACGCCGCCGATGGTGACGTTTTTGCTGTCAGAGGAGAGCGTAACGCTGTCCGCGCTCTTGTGCGAGCCGGTATAGGACGCGCCGAGAACGTTTGCGAGCTTGGTCTTATCGTCGATCTTATAGATAACGGTAAGCTTCTTGCCCAGCCATTCGTTAGCGCTTCCGTCAAGACCGGTCTGCTCGAACTTGACTGTCATAGACTTGCCGTTTTCAAGCTCAAGTGTGACATAGCCGTCCTTGATAACGTTGCCGTGCTTGCCGGCAGCGAAATCATTTGTCGCCATAACGACCGCTTCGTCTATTTCATAGCCGAATACATATTCAGCTATGGTGGTGCGCTCGATTATGGTAGCGCCGTTGGAAGCAGTCTTGCCGACGAGATATTCGGCTGTGAACGCGTTGTAAAGTATAGCGGCGGTCTGAGCGCGGGTGAGTGTCGCGGTGTAGGCGACATCCTCGAGTCCGCGGTCAAGTCCGAGCTTTACAGCCGCGTCGATATAGGTCCACGGATAGCCCTTGTCCATGTTGGGATTGGACTGTCCGAGAGCGCGTACCGCCATGGTCATAGCGTCGCGGAGAGTGATTCCGCCGACAGGCTCGAAGGTGGTGTCAGACGTGCCTATGATATAGCCGGCAGCGTTTGCCCACGAGATCGCGCCGCTGTATGTATCGTCATACAGATCGGTGAAGGCGGTGGAATTGGTGCCGCCTGCGCTCTGTTTTGCGAGCATAAGACGGAACAGGAGCAGAGCCATCTGCTCACGGGTAACGTCGTTCTCAGGCGAGAACTCGTTTTCCGATGTGCCGACTATTACGCCGATATCGGAAAGCAGATCGATCTGCTCGTGATACGCGTTCTCAGTCGGAACGTCGTTATAGCTTTTAGCCGAAGCGCCGGCCACCATGGACGCCGCGACGATCGCCGCGAGCATGAGCGACGAGGTTCTTGTTATGAACTTCTTGAGTGTGTTCATTCGTTTGGTTTCCTCCGTTTGGATATTATCGGCGGCGACAATGCGTTGAGTTTCTCCGTCCGCCGTGCATACATGATAACACACAGAAAAAGTAAAATCAATGTTTTTTGTGCTATTGTAATGAATTTGTTACTCTTGTAAACGAAATATTAATGCAATATGCAATTTTTTCCTCGCGGTGAAAAATATTCCTCACTTTTTTGGAAGCTGTGCAAAAGACTAAAAACTATAATATGTATCATCTTTGTTTAAAGGTTTTTGCCAGCCTTTTTGCAAAAAGCCGCGTATCCCATATTCAAGCGAGCAGAAAGTCGATATACGCCTTCCAGTCGGCGCGTGAAAAGAAATGACCGTGCGGACGCATATGAAACGCGATATCGCCCGCAGCATATATATCGCCTGTGACGAGCGCGCGGTCGGGGGCGCAAAGACCGCGCAGACCGAGCAGCTTATATACCTTTGAAGCTTCAATATATGAATAATACTGCGAGAGCGGATCCGCCCATTCGTCCTCAGCGGCGCTTCCGCCGTATACATGGCGCGGCGCGCAGCAGGCGACGAGAAAATGCTGATCAAACGGCATTGTGTCCTCGTTTCCGGCGTATTTGACATAATTATCGCCGAACCAAACAGGAAACGCGCGGGTGATATCAGCTATATGCTCGCCGCGCTTGCAGCGTGTGACGGCATCGCCCGAGCAGCCGGAATCATTTACAAATATATATTTCACGCGCTCATCGTTCGCGCCGCACCACAGCGATGTTTTGCCCAGCCGCGAATGTCCCGCGACGGCGAGCTTTTCGAGGTCGAAGCGTTCATCGCGGGTGAGATAATCGAGCGCGCGGCTCATCGACCATGCCCACATCGAGATTTTGCCCCAATCATATTTTTTGCGGTCATAGCACGCCGCTATGCCGCTTGTGAAACCGTCGTTTTTATCATTGGTGATATCGTTGTAATAAATGCGCGCGACGGCACAGCCCCGGTCGCATATCTCCTCGACCGGCATATATTTATCCGGCACATCGGGGCGGAAATTGATGAGCAGAATGAGCGGTACGGACGTTTTCGCGCCTGTCGGAACGCACAGCTGAATATCATAGCCGAAGCTGACCCCTTCGCCGCGGTCGTCCACCGTCAGATGTATACATTCGGTGCTCACCTTTCCGCCGTAATCGACGTTTTTTTCATATATGTTTCCGTTCACCTCAAAAGGGCCGCGCGGCGCGTGACCGTATTCCTCATGTTCGAGTACAGATAGCATTTCAAGGCGGCGTTTTCTCCATTTTTCCGGCGTGAGCTGGCTTTTGTCGTCCATCGTCATAATATCGGGCAGTCTGAGAGACGCAATTTTGCTGTCATAATACATATAAATTCCCCCTTAATCGCGGCGCATAATGACGCCGCTTTATTGCTCACCTTATTATAGCGCAGAATTTTCCCATGCGCAATAGTATAACTAAAATATTACCGCTTGTTTCACTTGACAAATGTGACAATATACGTTAAAATATAACATATGCCGACGCCTGCACGGTTATTTTTTATATGAAAGAGCCTGATAATATGCACATTTCCGATGTTGAAGTCACAAATATGGTTATGATCTGCGACGCCGCTTCCGACAGCGTGCTATGCGAGCGCAGGGTGAAAAACTGGTGCGGCGTCGCGTTCCCCGGAGGGCATCTCGAAAACGGCGAGAGCCTGTACGAAAGCGCAGTACGCGAGGTGCGCGAGGAAACCGGGCTTGACGTTTCCGAGCTTAAATACTGCGGAGTTATTCACTGGTCGAACGCCGACACGGGTTCGCAGACCTTTATTCATTATTATAAAACGTCTGTTTTCAGCGGAACGCTCACCGAATGTGACGAGGGAGAGCTTTTTTGGTGTCCGGTTGACAAGCTGCGCTCGCAGAAGCTGTCGCCCGGCTTTGAAACACAGCTCGATATGTTCTTCAACGACCGCGTTCATGAGCTGCTCATCATCTATGACGATAAGGACTCGCCGCTCATATATCGCTGGTTCTGACATTTTTGTCCGCATTTACAATTATACGTTAATATTGAATCTCACATTTATCTATATTTTACGTTGAC
The DNA here is from genome assembly GCA_041670545.1 of Eubacteriales bacterium. Taxonomy (GTDB): domain Bacteria; phylum Bacillota; class Clostridia; order Oscillospirales; family CAG-272; genus JBAXZA01. The sequence goes on from JBAXZA010000072.1 coordinate 5,094, forward strand.
AAAATCATGTTAAAGTGATATCATATTACACATAGCAAAGGTGCTGGCGAGATTACATCTCATCAGCGCCTCGTTTTTTGTTAAGGGTATCAGAGGATCTGTCCTTTGAACACTTCGATTGCGGGGCGCGGAGATGCTCTCATCAGCGCTTTTTTCGTTTTTTATGAGCCTGAAAACTCAAAAAAGCGCTGTTTTTTATCATATCAGCAGGCACAAAGGCGTGCCGGAGCTTATAAGCGGACAATGATCCGTGACTATAAGCTCCGGCGCGCCTTTACGGTTTCATGGGATAACCGCGCCGCCGGACTCCGGCATATCCCAAATAAAACTTATGAGGGTGGTCTTTTTGATTTCCACGATCGACACATTATGGGTGCTTGTCGGCGCCGTTCTTGTATTCGCCATGCAGGCGGGCTTTGCAATGGTCGAAACCGGCTTCACCCGTGCGAAAAACGCGGGCAACATCATGATGAAGAATCTGATGGACTTCTGCTTCGGCACTGTCGTCTATTGGGTTATAGGCTTTGGGCTGATGTACGGCACATCGTCGGTAATGAACGGTGTGATCGGTTCGCTCGATTTCTTCATCACCGGCGATTATACCTCGAACGTCCCGACGTTCACGACCATAATATTCCAAACAGTGTTCTGCGCCACAAGCGCGACGATAGTTTCGGGTGCTATGGCGGAACGTACAAAATTCAAATCCTACATAATTTATTCGATACTCATCTCGGCGCTCGTCTATCCGATATCCGGACACTGGATATGGGGCGGCGGCTGGCTCTCCTCGCTCGGCTTTCACGATTTTGCCGGCTCGACGGCGGTTCATATGGTCGGCGGCGTATCGGCGCTCATCGGCGCGATGTTCCTCGGCCCGCGTATCGGCAAATATGATAAAAACGGCAAGCCGCGCGCCATTCCCGGACACAGTATCACGCTCGGCGCACTCGGCGTTTTCATTCTTTGGATAGGCTGGTTCGGCTTCAACCCCGCTTCTACCCTCGGTCTTGAAGGACTCGAGGACGCAGCCTCCCGCATATTCGTAACCACGAATATGGCCGCCGCCTGCGCGACGATAACGGCTCTTATAACCACCTGGATAAGATATAAAAAGCCCGATGTTTCCATGACCTTAAACGGTTCGCTCGCCGGTCTTGTCGCGATAACGGCAGGCTGCGCGACTGTAACGGTGGCAGGTTCGGCGATAATCGGCTCAATCGCTGGAGTACTCATTGTTTTCGCAGTCGAATTCTTCGATAAAGTATTAAAAGTCGACGATCCGGTCGGCGCGGTGAGCGTTCACGGCATATGCGGCGCGTTCGGCACGCTGATGGTCGGTTTGTTCTCCAGATATTCGCCCAACGGCGTATTCGGCGACAACGCCGGTTTATTCTACGGCGGCGGCTTCAAATTTCTCGGAGTTCAGGCGCTCGGCGTAATAAGCGTCGCGGCGTGGGTAGCAGTCACAATGTGCATAATCTTCTTTGTTATCAAAAAAACGATCGGTCTTCGCGTTTCCGCTCACGAGGAATATGTCGGACTTGACGTTGAGGAGCATGGTCTGGTTTCAGCCTACGCCGATTTCGCTCCGCAGTACAGTCCGCTCGATTTCGAGCCTGTAACGGCGGATACCGATTCCATCCCTGCCGGCGCTGTATCGCCCGACGACGCCGTTCCGGTGCAGATTATGACCGAATCGCCCAAAAACAAGCTCACAGCGAGCGATGTCAAAATGTCGAAGGTCACTATACTCGTAAAGCAGAGCAAATTCGACGAGCTGAAGGACGCGATGCAGAAGATAGGAATCACCGGAATGACGGTGACAAACGTCCTCGGCTGCGGCATACAGAAGGGCAAGCCGGAATATTATCGCGGCGCTCCGCTTGATATCACCCTGCTGCCCAAGCTTCAGATCGATATCGTCGTATGCAGGGTTCCGGTTGCGGCGGTTATCGATACCGCGAAAAAGGTTCTCTACACCGGTCACATAGGCGACGGCAAAATATTCGTTTATGATGTGGAAAAGGTCGTCAAGATACGCACCGGCGAAGAAGATTACGGTGCGCTGCAGGACGTCGAATAATTTATAACGGCAATATAAATTAACATACATTACTCCATCACATTTTTCATCATTTTTCTCCAAAACATAACGGCGCTCCCACTCATCAAGGGAGCGCCGTTATGTTTTGTACCACGATTACAATATAAAATGTGTAATTCGTCGACGCCAATGTTGAAATACAAGGGCTAAACGCCTTTGATTTCAACGCGTCGGCGAATTAATCAGAGGTTCCGTCAGGAATCAGCGCGTTTATGATCGCCTCCGCCGAGATTCTTGTCGCTTGAGACATATCGGCATACACTTTTGTAGTCAGAGTCCCGCTCACTCCGTCACGTCTGAATAGTACACATTGAGGAACACGTTTCCGGCGCTGTCTTTGGTAACACGTCCGAAAACCATAACCCAGCCATAGCTGCCGTCTCCGTGAAGGAGTCTGTACCGAAGGTTTCTGATCTCGCCCTTCTGTAACACCTCGTGGACAGCGGCGTAAACGGCG
>JBAXZA010000073.1:0-7639 GCA_041670545.1 Eubacteriales bacterium
CGGAACGGTAAACATCGCCGCGCTTGTCACAAGCGAACGCTCTGATATGTCGCGGGCGAAAATGTAGACGTTATGACCGGCATATGCCGACAGATCATATATCCCAGAACCGTCGCCGAGCGGACTTATCGTACCGTTATTATCGACGATATACAGCTTGCAGTCAGCCGATGCAGTGATATTATAGGTAAAGCCGCCGCTGATATGCACCGCCGTCGCCGTTATCGGATCTGGCAGCGGCGAATAAAGCGTCCCGGCAAATGCTTGCGAAGCCTTATCCGACTCGCAATAGCGCTGTTCGCGGTCGGCGTTCACAAATGCCGCAGCTGTGACACCGGAATATATGAGCGCGTTTGAGCCGCCGTCGGCGCTGTTGTTCGGCAGGAGAAGCGTGAAGCGTCCGTTCGCGTATGATACCGAAGCTGCGAGCGAATAGCTTGTGCTGACGCTCTGGAAGCTGTTTTGCTTGAAGCTGCCGAAGGTATACGAAGCCGCTCCGAGCGCGGTATTTTGCCCTGATACCGTATATGTGACGTCTCCAAGCGTTATCTCATAATAATCAGCCTGTTCGACCTCGTCGAAGCTGACGCTGTCACGAGTTATTGTGATGTCCTGCGCCGAAGCTGTACTGAGGAAAGGATATACGCTGTTCGCCGTCACATTTTCCGTAACGCCGGTCAACATAAGAACCGGCGAATCGAGCTTAACCATCGGCAGACGAACGGTTGAATATACCCACCTTGAGCTAATAGCGCTGTCCGAAACGGCACGGACGCGCACGCAGAGCCAATAGCCCGCCCAGCTGCCATCCAACTTATCGAAAGCGAATTCGGCTGACGCGAGAGTATTGCTTATTGCGGTGCGCCCAAGACTGTAAACAGGATTTCCCGAACCGAATACGGCGTCGGACGCGGGCTGCTCCGCGTATATGTACGCCTGCACCACATAACGTCCGTTTTCGCCGGTCGTGCCGGAAACGGTCATTGTCACGCCCTTATTCTTAAATTGGGACATCGATACCGGCGCGGCGGCGTCGTATACAGGTGTAAACGACGGAGTCGCCGGTGTGCCAAGCCGCTGCGGAAGCTCGAATTCTCTGATATATTCCGCCTGCGAATCGGTATATTTTATCTCGCCCTCGGCAACAGTTTCGTTAGCTTCGGCTATCACCCAGATATACAGCGTTCCCGACTTAAAATCGGTCTCGCCTATATCGATGAGCATTGACGACGCGCTCTTTTCAAGCAGAATATTATCGAGCGCGCTGTCTGTGCTCCACCATTTGGTGTGAGCGGCAAATTCTGCGGGATTTACGGCGCGGTCGACGATAACGTCGGCGATATACACCGTATAGCGCTTGACTGGCTTTGCGGTGAGCGAAGTCCAGCTGATAAGATAGCGAAGCTCGTCCGCCGCCGCGTCGCCGCTTCCGTTAAGCGGCGTGTTTATCACGCTCGGCTCGGCTATGCTGTCAAGCGGCAGGGTGATATCAAGCTCGGTCTTTGTCACCGCGCACAGCTTTTCAGTCATACCGCCCGAATATAATGTGCCGAGCCGCTTTACCGTAACCTCCACCGACGGATAGCTCCAGGTTTTATCGGTTATAATAACGTTTTTCGCGCTCTGTGAAGCCGATGTATAGAGCGTGACGCGGGCGCCGTTCTTCGTTATTCCGATGATTTCGACGGAATATACGGCGTTTGCATAGCTTTTGTCGCCGTCCCATGAGAAGGTGAACACGCCGTCCTCCGATTCGCAGGTTATATCCTCCGGAGCGGGCTGCTTGGTTATCATTGACGAATAGCTCTTGAGCTGAATCGCTGAGAAGCTGTCATAGGCGAGCGTAACGCTGTACAGAACGTTATAGCGTCCCTCGAGTACGCTGCCGAAGCTGTCTCTGGCGTATTCAATAATGTAGCCGTTTGTAAGCGACGCGCCTATGGCGTTTCCGTCAGCGTCAACGCCGTTATTGGTGTAAATACGGACGCCGCCCTTTCTCGTATCGGTAAGCGACACGAGCTGCGCCGCCGTCACATTCTCGGCGACGGTATAGCCGAAGCGCTCCATCGCGTTCTGCGTATACCAGGGGTATGCGCGGACTATTACTGTTTTATCTGTGGAAAGCACCGACGCGGGTATATCGAGAGTTATCGTCTGCGACTGCGCGTTTGTCGCCGAAAGCCGCGATTCGGCAGCCGATACCGACGCATAGCAGCCGAGTGCGCTGTCATAAACAAGCATTTCGCTGCGTGCGTACGATTCCTTGCTGTCAAGCGCCCGCAGCGTCAAGGTATAGCTGAGATCATCGTCTGAAACTCCCTGCCAGCCGATACTATTTCTATTTGGCTGTATCGAAGCTGAGAGCATGGAGGTTTTGCTGTAATACGATGCGTTGCCGACGAAAGCGTCATAGGATATCTTCGCAGAGCTTGAATATTCGACAGAAGCGCCGTCCTCAACTATCGCCTGAGCGACGACCGGCGCGCTCGTTACCGTCGTAAAGTTGGCAGGCGATGAAATGAGCGAAAGTGCGTCGCCTGTAACTGGATATATCGTTCCGACTGTGGTGTTCGAGCTGGTCACGACAATTTTTATGCTGTCGAGTATTCCGGCATAATCCTCGGGATTGTCGAGCACCGCAGAAATGCAGTTTGACGAATCGCTGACAAGCTCGACATGGAACTCCGGCTGAGCAAGCAGCTTTTTGAGCGTCACCGACGGGCTTTTCACCGATGCTGATTTGTTTTCCGTATCAAAGCCATGCGCTGTAATGGTGAAGTAAAGCTGTGAGCTTCCGTTGAGCAAGCTTTCGCCGACCGAAACGAACAGGCTGTTTTGCGACGGCAGCTTGTTTGTACTATGGAGCGCGCCGTTGATGTAGATCTCGACCGTATAGCCGTAAACTGTGCTGTTATCGTTCCAGCTCAATTTATAAATACCGCCGCCGGCATCGGTCACGGCGAGTCCGCTCGGAGCGTCTGGCGTACCGCTGTACGCGTAATCCTTATAAAACCGCAGGATTTTGTCGTCAACATCATCGTATATCTGTTTTGAGGTGTTGGACGACGCTACCGGATCATAAAGAAGCTCCCGAATCGAATTCGACGTACCCTCGACCGTGGCAATATATAAAGCTCCATCTTTTGTGACGATGGTGTCTGTGCCTATGCCATTTTGTACGATATCCGATGAGGATTTATACGAATCCTTCGCATCTGCGAAGTTTCCGTTCACCGCGATAAGATTATCGGTATTATCGAACAGTGCCGTGCCGCCGTTTTTGAATATTATATCATAGATGGAGATATACTCGCGTTCGGTAGTTCCGTCTTTTACCGACGATACCGTTATTTTAAACATTTTAGACGTAACAGACGCGGCAAAAACGTTCTCGGAGTAATAATTCTGCTTATCTGACGTATTATCAACGCAGCTTATGCTGTTATAGAATTTATCATCTCCGTTTTGATTGACTATCTGTATGTATTTATTGCTGGTGTCATCAAAATAATATATGGAGTATTCATAAATTCTCTTATCTCCGAACCACAATATATCGATTGAATTTATCGTCATTTTTTCCGACAGGGTTATAATAAACGAGCGTTTTGCTTCTTCCTGAGCGGATATGACGCCGTTTGACGATTTATAGCTCCATCTGGTTTCTATCGAACCGTCCGCCATCTGATACGCCGCGTTGGTCTTGTCTACGCCGGGAGTCGTTATATACGATATATATCTGCCCGCGCGCGCGGAGCTTGATGTCAGCCGGTAGTTGGATTTTGCCGTTTTATCGGATTTTGATGCGAGCGGATTTTTTATCATCGGAATATTGACGCACTGATTTAATTGGAGAGTTCCCGATGTGATTCCGGTTATTCCCCAAAAGCTATCGCTTCCGCTGCCATAGTTGCGGCACCGCGTAACGGTTATCGCAGCGGCGCTTCCGGAAGCCGCGATTATACCCGCGGCGTTTTGCGAAAATGATATTTTTCCTGTGTTGACGCAGTCGGTAAATATCAGTGTCGGCGACGTTGTGTTTTGCAGATTTCCGATGATTCCGGCGCCGTGTTTTCCTGTCGCCGCGATATCTCCAAAGTTGCGGCAGCTGGTGAAGGTCAGCGTGTCGCCGCTGTTCATATTATAGGTGCAGCCGACTATTCCTCCGCTTCCGGTTTCTGAAGAAGCTGCTGTTATTGTACCGTAGTTATCACAATTTTCGAATGTACCGCCGCAGTATTTGAGCTGTCCTGCAATACCGCCGACACGGTCTCTCGCCATAACGGAACCGAAGTTTTTGCAGTCGGATATCACCCACGCGTTTGAGCCTTGTATCTCAAGGCGGCCGAAAATACCGCCCGCGACGTTCGATGTCCCGCCCACATCCTTGGCTACGGCGGCATAATTTATTAGCTTGGACTGATTTTCAGCCGAACAGTTATAGCCGCAGATTCCGGCGATGGTATTGTCGGTAGCGTGATCTGTCGCCGTGACCGTCCACAGCTTACCTGTTGAGCAATTCGCGATCGTCCCGCCGATTCCGTTGCGTCCGATTATACCGCCGATATCGCCTTTGGCTGATTTTATGGCGACGGTATTTCCGCTTTCGGCAAATTCGCAGTATCTGACGACGGCGGTATTATGACCGACGACGCCGCCCACCCATGCGTAGACGGTTTCGATTTTTACATTGTTTCCGAGTGAACAGCCGTCAACCACAGCCGAATTTTCGTTGACTCCTGCGATGCCGCCGACGCGCGCAATATCTCCCGATTCGCCGGTAGCGTAGACGGACGATAAATTTATGCAGCCAGATATCACCGCCGAAGCGCCGGAATTTTTACCCGCTATACCGCCGCAGCCGTAGGCGCTTCCGCTGCCGCCGGCAAGCGCTCCCGCAAATTCGATATCCGCAATTTTTCCGTTATTGACGCCCGCCGTGCCGCCTGTCCAGAACATTCCGGTAGGCTGTGAAAGCTCGGCATATATCACAAAATCCGAACCGTTCGCGGCGGAGAGCGTACCTCCGGCTTCATTTATACCGACCGCGCCGCCGACGCTGCCGCCACGGTAATATGCCGACACCTTAATATTTTTGCCGTTTTCGCCGATAATGCAGCCGCTTATGACGCCGCTGTTCTTTCCGGCGACACCGCCGACAGCGCCCGCTGTTTTTGAGGTTTTAAGGTCGCTGACAGTTACATTTATAACCGTACAACCGGATATCACACCGTCGGAAACTCCGGTTATTCCTCCGGCAGTATTGCCGCCGGTAACGGCGGCGGCGGCGCTGCCGCCCATAACGCTGTCCTTTATCTCACCATGGCTGACGGCGCACAGCCCGCCTGACGGCGACAGCTCTCCGGTAGCCGCCGACGCTGTTATATCCGCAGTATTATTACAGCTAATAATTTTACAGCCCTCGGGAAGCACGCTGACAATTCCTCCGCAGTACGCTGCTCCCGCGGTAACCGAGCCGGTGTTGCCGCATTTCGATATCACGACGATGCAGCCATCCTCGATATTACCGACGATTCCGCCGGCATATGAAGCGGCGAATACAGTTGCGCCGTTTGTAAGGCTTCCGATATCTCCGCCGCTGCCGCAGAGTCCGGCAAGACCGCCGGCGTTTTTAGCGGCTGTAACGGCGCTTGCGGCGTCTGACGCGACTTTGGAAACGACACCTCGGTTATAGCCGACGGCTCCGCCTGCGCTGTCTCCCTTCGCAGTCACGGTGAAGCCGGAAAATTTATAATTTTTAACCGTTCCCCAGTTTACCGCCGCTATTCCGCCGCAGAAATCGCCGTATGCCGTGACGCGTCCGGTCATATTACTGCCGCCGCCGTCTATCTGCGACATATTCACGGCGCAGACGCCGCCTGCATAATCATTTCCTACAACCGTTTTCTCGACCGTGCAGTTATTGATGATGCCGCTTATGTCGTCAACGGCGTTATAAAGGTTCAATCCCGCGATGCCGCCGACATAATCCTTTGTCTGCGAGCCGAAGTTTGCAGCGGCGCAGTTTTTGATCTCTCCGGCGTTTATCTCGCAGATACCGCCGCAGAATGTTCCTCCGCTCGTTATTTTTGTTCCGTTTGATACAGAGCAGGAATCAACGGTCATATTTTTGCCTACATATCCAGTTATGCCGCCTGTATATGAAACTTTATAATCGAATTTAACATTATTTACGCCGATTTTTTCGTCGGCCTTGGCGTCGAGCGCTCCGGTCGAGGAAACTGGAGTGGAGCAGACGACGTTTTTAATTATCGTTTTATTCCATTCGGGCATGAAACCGACCGCGCCGCCGGTATAAAGCACGCCGGATATCGCGGAGAGCCGCACCTTCCCGCCGTCGAGCGTAAAGGTGACGTTCTGATTCTTATTCAGTATGCTTCCGTTCGATATATCGAGCGAGTCCATCCTTGCGGCGACCTGCTCGGCGCTGAGCGAATCGAGCGCCGTGCCGTTTTCGCCGAGGTAGAGAGAAATGACGTCCGCTTCGATCTTATTGGCATTTCCGGTGCTTTTCAGCATTGTTCCGTAGCCGATATAGCCGCCAGTATACGCTTCACCCGAAACGCTTCCGAGGAAGTTGTCGCAGCTGAATTTCGCCGTTATGGAGCCGGCGTTATTTTTCGTCATAATAATATTACCGCCGATGACGCCGCCGATGAAATTTGAACCGGTCACGCTGTTGGGCTTGACCGTTATCGTATCGCCGAAAATATCGTCGGCAAGATTAAGTCCGATGAAGCCGCCGACAAAGTTTTTGCCGTTTATATAACCTCCGCTGAGCTTCCAGCCGGATATACTAGGTTCGGTTTTTGCGCCCGCGCCGTTTTTCGTACCGGTCGCCGCGTTGAAGCCGACGACACCGCCGACATAATTATGACCGGCGACCGCCGCCGTCACCGTGCAGGACGAGCCGGACGACATTATCCCGCAGTTATAGCCGACAGCTCCTCCGACATAATCGGCGGCAGAACCGTATTTTTTAACTGTTTCGACATAAAGGCTCGAGTTTGAAACGCTGACGGCGCAGTCGCGCACCACGCCGGCGTTATAACCCGCCACTCCCCCGGCATAGCTTTCAGACGCCGCCGCGACGCTCTCCGAGCGCCAGCCGTCAAGCGTTAGCTTTTCCGGAACAGATCCGATTATGCCGCCGACATAGCTTGTGCCGAAGCAGTAGGCGCGGCTGACGCTTCCCTCTCCGGAGAGCGTCTGCGCTTTGCCGTCCGTGTTCTGTATTCCTATGATGCCGCCGACATTTTTGCCGCCCGCGACATAACTCATTTCGGTCGCGCTTCCGACGACGCAGTTTTTAAGCGTTCCGGCGTTATAGCCAACGATGCCGCCGACGTTTTCGCCGCGTCCTGCCATATCGGCAAGCTGCGCTTCGCTGTACAGCATTATCGAGGAAACGCCAGAGATATCGCCGTCGCTGCGCCCGCAAATTCCTCCGATATTTTTGCCGTCCTCACCGCAGAACAGCAGCACTCTGCTCGTAATATCCGATATGCCGCCGCCCTTTTCGCACAGTCCGACCGCTCCTCCGACATTGAGCGCTCCGCGAACGCCGCCGGAAAGCTTGATATCCGATATTTTGCCGCTCAGCGACGCACATATAACG
>JBAXZA010000074.1:0-7614 GCA_041670545.1 Eubacteriales bacterium
AATTCTGCCCCTTCCGGCAAACGGCAATTTGCGGTCTTCTTGTTTTTTTATTGCGGCGCGCTTCATCATCCGTCGATCCTCCGATTTTGATCCGTGTCTTTACTGACAATTAAGGAATTATTTTATATACATAATCAATTTTATATATTATAGCATTTACCACCGGGAAATATATGTATTTTCTTTGAACATTATTTATATTATTAGTTAACATTGTTCCTTATATTGGAATTTGTTTCATTCACTGGGTGATTTTTCATTAATATTATGCTATTTGCAACTTTATTTTTAATCATGTGCGTCACATCAAATTAAAAGTTGGTCACACGAAATATTACCGGTATGACCGTTTCATCGCATATGCCGAATGTATGTGTTTTATGCTCGATATTTTTCCAGAATCTCATGGATTTTTATGTAAATTGTCAACACATTTGGATATGCTGTCAATGTACGGTTAAATATCGGTATCCCGACGCATTTTTTTAATGTCCGATGTATTGTTATTCCCCATCGTCCGGCGATATTTCCGATGCCTATCGCCGCGACGAGCGCCGTGCAATATCAATCGCAGCGTATGTCTGATCTCAGTCGATGATGTGAAAAATATACAATTTTCATTTATTAGACGAAAATATGGTGAATTTTAATTGAATTTGTCAAAATAAGTGGTATAATATATAATATCAAGCTGTGTGCTTTTTTTGCCGTCAAAACCGCAGGGCAGCACAGCCCTCGTTAAAAATATTCTGAGCAATCATATCTTAATTTGTTCGTAAACGGTGATTTTGCGAACAGGAACAGCTGGAGGAATTAGAGAATGTCCGGGGAGGATAAATCGATGAATAAAAATATAGACGCTCCATTTAACTGCTGCACGGCGGCAAAGAAAAAAATACTGATCGTTGACGACAACGCGGTGAACCGCAGGCTGTTAGTGAAAACGCTTGAACGGGATTACAGTATCACGGAAGCCGAAAACGGCAAAGAAGCACTGGACGCCCTTCGCACTTTCCCGAATTCGTATTCTCTTATCCTATTAGACATTATTATGCCGGTCATGGACGGCTACGCGTTCTTAGCGGAACAGCAGACCGACGAAAGGCTGTCGGACATTCCCGTAATAGTGACCACTCAGAAGGACGGCGAGGAAAACGAGATCAAGGCGCTGTCACTCGGCGCTGCTGATTTTATCAGCAAGCCGTATAAGCCGCAGATCATCATTCGCCGCATCGCTAATATCCTCCGGCTTCGCGAAACCGCAGCGATCGTTAGCGCGACGATAAACGATGAAGTTACCGGCGTATATAACAGAGAATTTTTTTATAAAAAAGCGGAGGACATATTCCGTGAGGCTGACGGCAGGAAATTCGATGTTATCTGCTGCAAGGTAATGCGCTTTGAGCTGATAAACGATCTGTTCGGCAAGAAAACCGGCGACGAGCTGCTGAAATGCACCGCGCTGACAATACTCAAAAGCATCGGCGGCAGCGGCATATGCGGCAGGATCGGCGCTGATAAATTCGCCTGCCTTATTCCGCATCGCGGCGATTACTGCGCAAGTATGTTTGAAGCCGCAATCAGTGAGATCAACAAATATCCGGTGAGCATCAGCATCGACGTCTGCTACGGTATTTATACGGCGGATGATACGTCCGTTCCGGTCGCAGCGATGTGCGGCCGCGCGCTGCTTGCCTGCGATTCCGTCAAGGAAAAATATAATGTTCATTACGCTTATTACGACGACTCGATGATGCAGTCTATGCTCGCCGAGCAAACTCTGCTTGACGATATGAAAACGGCGATAGCGGAAGGTCAGTTTGAAATTTATTATCAGCCGAAATACGATATCGTTACAGATACCGTATCCGGCGCGGAAGCTCTGGTACGCTGGAAGCATCCGCAAAAGGGCTTTATAGCGCCCGCCGACTTTATTCCGCTGTTTGAAAAAAACGGATTCATCACCCAGCTCGATCTCTATGTCTGGGACACAGTATGCCGCAGTCTGCATGACTGGATCGCCGCCGGAAACAAGCACGTCCCGATATCGGTCAATGTTTCACGCATTGATATATACAATCCCAAGCTTACGGACATTTTTGTCGGACTGATAAATAAATACGGTCTGAAGCCCGAACAGCTGCATTTGGAAATAACGGAAACCGCCTATACTGAAAACTCCGCACAGCTGATCGAGGTCGTCAAAAAGCTCAGGAGCATCGGCTTTATCATAGAAATGGACGATTTCGGCTCCGGCTATTCCTCGCTGAATATGCTGTCCGAGCTGCCGCTTGATATTTTGAAGCTTGACTGGAAATTCATTCAGAACGAAACGGCTAAAAACAGCAGCAAGAGCATTCTTAGCTTTATCATCACTCTGGCTAAATGGCTTAACCTGCTTGTTATCGCCGAGGGCGTCGAAACCCGCAATCAGCTGGACCTGCTGCGCAACATGGACTGCAATTATGTGCAGGGCTATTATTTCGCAAAGCCGATGCCGCGCGGGGAATTTGAGGAGCATCTGCGGCACAGTCAGATATCCGCCGAGCAGACGCCGAACCCAGAGACCGCCGGCAGCGATTTTGTCAGCATAAAAAAATCCGGTTCCGGTCAGGTCATGATGATAGTCGACGATGTGGAGCTAAACCGCGCGATCTTATCGGAAATATTTTCTAAATATTACACCATCGTCGAATCGGATAACGGAAAAACCGCTTATGATTACATACTGAAAAATCATAACAGCATCGATATTATCCTGCTTGATCTGATAATGCCGATAATGGATGGTTTTGCTCTGCTCGAAAAAATAAAGAGCTGCGACGAGATCAGTGACATTCCCGTCGTCATAACCTCTCAGGCGAGCGACGACAGAGAAGCCAAGGCGCTCGAGCTTGGCGCAGCCGACTTTATCGCAAAGCCATATAATCCCAATGTGGCGCTGCGCCGCGTTAACAACGTGCTCTCGACCTGCAAGGTCATCAAGCTCGAGGAGGAAAAAGCGGTATATCAGAGAATGAAGGAGATGGAGCACAAAGCCAAAACCGACGCTCTGACCGGTCTTTTCAACCGCGGAGAATTGGAAACGCAGGTAAACGCTTTCTTTTCGGAGAAGAATAATTCGTATTCTCTCTTTATTATTCTTGACATAGATAATTTTAAGCTTGTCAACGACCGGCTCGGTCACGCGAAGGGCGACGAAGCCATACGAAAGGTCGCCAAAATCCTGACCGGCTGCTTCCGCGACAATGATATTCTGTGCCGCATCGGCGGCGACGAATTCTCCGTATTTATAAAGGGTCAGCTGTCTATGGACAAATTGAGCGCGCGTCTCGGAATGCTGTGCGAAAAGCTGCGGTTTATGATCGAGGATATGCGCATCTCCTGCTCCGTCGGCGCCTGCCCCTCTCCCGCCTACGGCAAGGATTATCAGACGCTGTATCAGAACGCCGACATGGCGCTTATGACCGCAAAGCGGCTCGGCAAAAACCAATATCAGATATTCGGCGACGATACGGCTCTGCCGCCCCATGTGCTTTTCCGCAATATGGACTGGCTGATGGATGAAGCAAGCGACGCCGTGATGGTCTGCGACGCAAATGATTTTGATATTCTGTATCTCAACGACGTCGCCTGCGGCATCGCCCAAAAGAGCAAAAAGGAATGTATGGGCAAAAAGTGCTATGAAGCGCTTTGGAATTTATCCTCGCCATGCGAACACTGCGTCGCTATCGATAAGCTGTCGAGAGATTACTGCGAGCATGAGGTATCACCGTGCGGGACGGATAAAAGCTATATCATCAAGGGAAAGCTTGTCGATTGGGGCGGAAAGCCCGCGCGTATTCAATATATACAGGACAACACCAGCCAGGCGGCGATCGCAAAGCAGCTTGCGGATATTTCCGCCGACCGCAAACGTCTGCTCGATCTGATGCCCGGCGGAATCTTCCGTTACAGCGCACAGGAGGGCGATACCTTTGATTTTGTGAGCCGGAATATGATGAAAATGCTTGGCTATACCAAGGAACAGTTTAAGGATAAATTTAAAAACAGCTTCTCAAACATGGTCTGGCACGAGGACAGAGAGCGCGTACAGCGTGAAATAGCGGAGCAGATCGCCAAAGGCGATACCGATGAATGCGATTACAGAATCGAAAAGGCAGACGGCGAATTATGCTGGGTGCATGATGTGGGACGCCTTGTTTATGATGAAAACGGCAAGGCATGGTTCTATGTTACCATTGTCGATATCACATCGCTGTGGTTATCCGCCGGAACGGCAAACGCGCAGTGCTCATCTGATACAAAGGAGAATGTTTAATTATGATAAGCACACCATTCGGGTACTCCGGTCAGAGCGATGAAAACGAGATCCGCCACGAGCTGGAGCTGTACCGCGCGTCAAGGCTCGGCGGCGTCTTTACCGTCATGGTGGACGAATATTTTACACTGCTCTATGCAAATGACATATATTACCATATACATGAATATACAAAAGAGGATATGCAGGAGCGTATACATAATCATTGCAGCGAATATATTTATCCGGACGATCTGCCGGCGGTAACTAAGATTATAAACGATACGCTGCGCAGCGGCGGCGACTACGCCGAATGGGTAATGCGTATCATTACCGGCAGGGGGAATATCAGATACGCTCTGTGCAGCGGCATTTTCAGGGTCGACGACGGCAAAACCGTTATGGACGGCGTTGCGACTGATATTACAAAGCAAAAGGAAACGGAGGAGGTTCTTCGTCTAAGCGAGGAAAAATTTCGGATCGCCACGGAAAATTCCGACATATCCTTTTGGACATATGATTATGAGAAAAAAGAAATTATTCAGACGCAGGCTTCAAAAAAACATCACGGTCAACGTGAGGTGATCGATGACGCGCCGCAGTCGCTGATAGACTCGGGTTATGTCCGTCAGGATTCGGTCAAGCCGTTTTGGGAAATGTACGACAGGCTGCAAAAAGGCGCCTCCACCGCATCGGGAGATTTTTGGTTTCGTAATAACGACGGCAGCGGCTGGTGGTGCGAGCATATCGACTACACCAATGTTTTCGGCAAAAATAAGAAACCGGTCTGCGCTTATGCGGTCGGCAAGGACGTCACCGCCGGAAAAATCGCGGAGCGGCGCTATCATGAGGAGATGGAATACTCAAAAGCTGTCCGCAATGAAAAGCTTTTGGTAAAGTCTCGCTGCAATATTTCGAAAAATCTTGTCGAATCCTATATCGCCGAGCCGAATATGGGTATTTCGACCGACTGTACCTCATACACAGTCAGTACGGAGCGCCTCGCCAAAACCGCGCTTTCCGACGAGCAGCAGAACAATATCCGCTATATGCTCAGCCGCGAGCGCGTTTTGAAGGCGTTTGACGACGGAGAGAAAACCTGCACCTTCGAATATCAGCGCAAAATCGGCGGAGGGGTCGTTATCTGGGTGAACACGACCGTTAAAATCTATAAAAATCCCGACACAGCCGATATCATGTCCTTTATGTATACCTATGATATAAATGAAGAAAAAATCAAGGACGGCATCATCAAGGCCGTATCCCGCATCGAGCATGATTACGTCGCATATGTGGATTTGAAGAACAACAGCTACATAATGTATCTCGGCAATGAGGAGGACGGTATGCTCCCGCCTGTGCAGAGCGATGATTATGCCGCCACCGTCGTAAAAACGAACCGTGATATAGTCGTGCCGGAGGACTCGGAGCGCATTATAAACGATATGCTGCCCGAAACTATCAAGAAAAACCTTGAGCATAAAAAGGTTTTTTCGACCATATGCGGAGTATATAATCAAGACGGAAAGGTGCGTCAGAAAAGGATTCAGTACGCCTATCTCGATATGGAGGGCGAGCAGATCGTTATCACGCGCAGCGATGTGACCGAGCTGCTAAGGCAGCAGCAGCAGCAGCACGATATTTTACAGTCCGCGCTTATCGCCGCGGAACAGGCGAACAGCGCAAAATCCGATTTCCTTTCGCGTATGAGCCACGAGATACGCACTCCAATGAACGCTATCATCGGAATGTCCACCATCGCCGCGCAGTCGATCGGCGACGATGTGCAGATCGCAGACTGCATCAGCAAAATCGGAATTTCATCGCGTTTTCTGCTCTCGCTTATCAACGATATTCTGGATATGAGCAGAATCGAAAGCGGAAAGGTGCTTCTCAAAAACGAAAGGATACCGTTCGAGGAATTCCTCAACGGCATCAACTCCATCTGCTATACGCAGGCGGGCGCGAAAAATATTGATTACGAAAACATCGTGGATTCAAATGTCGAGGATTATTACATCGGGGACGCGATGAAGCTCCAGCAGGTGATAATCAACATTCTTTCCAACGCCATTAAATTCACTCCCGAGCGCGGCAAGGTATCAATAAGCGTCCGGCAGATGAAAAAGGGGAAAAACGACGCCGTTCTGCGCTTCGTGATAAACGATACCGGCTGCGGCATATCCGAGGAGTTCATTCCGCACCTGTTCGAACCCTTTTCGCAGGAGCATTCCGGCACGACCGCAATGTACGGCGGAACCGGACTCGGTCTTGCCATCTGCAAAAATCTCGTCGCCATGATGGACGGCGCCATCAACGTCCGAAGCATCGTCGGCGTTGGCTCCGAATTCACCGTGGACGTGAAGCTTGGCATCTCCGAGGAAGCAAGGACGCGTTATCTGAAAAAGCCGCATTATAATTTCGCGGAATTGAAGGCGCTCGTCGTCGACGACGACGTTATCGTATGCGAGCAGGCGGTAATAACGCTCAAGGAGATCGGAGTTAAATCCGAATGGGTGGACAGCGGCTGCAAAGCGGTCGACCGGGTGAGGGCTAAATGGGACAACAAGGAATATTTTGATCTTGTCCTCATCGACTGGAAAATGCCCGAGATGGACGGCATCGAAACCGCGAGGAGAATCCGTAAAATCGTCGGGCCGGACGTCACCATCATCATTATGACTGCATACGACTGGGCGGCTATCGAACACGAAGCGAAGCTGGCGGGCGTCAATATGCTCATGAGCAAGCCGATGTTCAAATCCTCGCTCATATCCGCGTTTGAAAAGGCGTTTTGCGGCAAGCAGGAGGAAAAAGATACCGAGATTAAAGAGGATTTCAACTTTACCGGCAAAAGAGTGCTTTTGGCGGAGGATCACCCGCTAAATGTGGAGGTCGCGACAAAGCTTTTGGAACGCCGCGGCTTTTTGGTGGAGCACGCCGAAAACGGTCTGCGTGCTATGGAAATGTTTACCACTACGCCGGTCGGCTATTACGACGCGATACTGATGGATATCCGTATGCCCGAGATGGACGGTTTGCAGGCGACCTACAACATTCGCCGGTGGCGAAAGGACGACGCGAAAAGCATCCCGATCATCGCAATGACCGCCAACGCGTTTGACGATGATATCCAAAAATCAAAAGCGGCGGGTATGAACGCTCATCTCGCGAAGCCGATCGAACCCCGGCTGCTCTATCAAACACTGTTTGATTTTATATATGTAAGAGCGGGCGACGTCAATGAACGCGGCTGATATAATAATTAGGAGAAATAATTATGGGCGACACCTTATCAATATTAAAGGATTTCT
>JBAXZA010000075.1:0-7530 GCA_041670545.1 Eubacteriales bacterium
AACCCTCTCGTTTTTATACTCTTTTGACCCTTTAATTTACCCTTTACACGATGGTAAAGGGTAGAAACATCGTCATAAAAAACGGTATGACGCCATAAAATATGCCGGTATCACTGAATATTTCAACATAGATAAACACGCATAAGACATAGGCTTAATAATTCAAATCTCTCCTTCTCCGCCAAAATAAAAACATCAATCAATATGATTGATGTTTTTTGCTTTATATGGTATAATTGTGGTAAAGGACGTTTATATCGCTTTAGCGTTATAATATAATTTTAAGTGAGAAAGGAAGATGCGTGATGAAAAGTTTAAATAAAAGAGGTAATACCCTATAAAGTCGGTAAGTGGCTGATTGTTTACCGACTTTCATAAAAATTTGAAAGAGGTAACAAAATGGAAGTAACTAATTTTAAAAGAGAATATCTCTCAGAAGCTGAAATGTTAGCTCATTCAGCATATGCCGAAGAAAAAAGATTTACTGAAGCTTTGCCGATGTTTGATAATGAATTGCAATTATCGTCTTTCGCAGATAATGATTTTAGTGTTGCAGCCGTTGACAATAACAAAATTGTAGGGTTTCTGTGCAGTTACCCTCCATTTAATAACGCTTTTGGGTCAACAAATGTAACGGGAGTTTTTTCACCTATGGGTGCAAATGCGGCTATTAAAGAAAACCGAGAAAAAATTTATGCTGCGATGTATCAAACTGTTGCAGAAAAGTGGGTAAGAGCAGGTGCAGTATCTCACGCTATCTGTATATTTGCTCATGATGAGAAATTACAACATGAATTTTATCGTTTGGGATTTGGTTTGCGTTGTATAGATGCGATAAGAAAAATGAATAAGATTCAGTGCTCTAATATCTGTGGATATGATTTTGTAGAGCTGCCTATAAGCGACTGTGGAAAAATCTATCCTTTGTTTACGCAGCTATACCAGCATTATCAAAAGAGTCCATTTTTTATGAATCGTATGAGGAATAAAAAAGATAATTTTATTGCTTGCGCAAAGGAGAAAAACTCACGATATTTTGCAGCATATGATCAAGAAAAAATATGCGCCTATTTTGAAGTTGCAAAAACAGGAGAAACGTATATTTGTGATTTGCAAAACTATCTGCATATCTGTGGCGCATATTGCTTACCACAATATCGAGGCAAAGGAATTGTCCAAAATTTACTCAATTATACAATCTCAACTCTCGAAACAGAGGGATATACTATGCTTGGGGTGGATTTTGAAAGCTTTAATCCAACTGCATATGGATTTTGGACTAAATATTTTATACCATATACTCATAGCATAGTGAGAAGAATTGATGAACGGATTTTGGATACTAGGGAAATGTAACCATTAACACGGCTAAATGAGCACAGCCTCCGTGCCAGTTCAAATCTCCCTGCAAAAATACCATCACATCGAAAGCTACCAACCCACTCATATAAGCACCGTGAATTTGATGCCAAAGTTACGGTGCTTATTTTTTATATGGCGATGTATATGTGTGTAAGCTTATTTTATATTATAAGAGGTGTGTACAAAATGAAATATTACAAAAAAATCACGGGAAAACGAATATATCTGTCTCCCATAGACGCCGACGAGGTGGACAATTACATAAAATGGATGAATGAAGAAGCAGTCGCAGCGAACTTCGGTCAATACAATCAGGTTGTCGCGTCTAAAGCTGATTTAAAATGGATTTATGAACCGCCAACCCATATGCAGCGCTACGCAATTGTGCTGATTGAGGGTGATGTGCTGATTGGCAGTATCAGTCTGCATAACATTGACCATCTCAACCGAAATGCCTATATCGGCATTTTTATCGGCGACGCTGAGAACCGAAACAAAGGCTATGGTGCGGAAGCCATACGGCTGATACTCAGCTACGGCTTCAAAACAATGAACCTGCATAATATCGCGTTGTCCGTTCACGCAGATAATTATTCGGCAATCGCCTGTTACAAAAGCGTCGGATTCATTGAGGCGGGCAGATTCTCCGATTGGGTGTTCAAAGACGGCAAATATGTTGATAAAATTTTTATGAGTGTAAAGGAAAATGAGCTTAAAGAATAAAAGAAACCATGCAGTATAATTGATATAATACAACGGAATGCGGAGAAAATGAACCGTAACGGCTGTTTATATTGCTTCGATGAAAATTTCTGCCACGCCCGCACTGTTGCCTGCGCGTCCGATTGGAACAAATTCATTTGCCGATGTCCGGCGCGTCCTGCGATGACTTTACAAGTTTGTTTTCCTGCATTTTTATACGGTGGGCGCAGATCTCCTCGTTTATCTTTATAATGCCGCCGGCGAGCGATTCAATGCCAATACCGGCGCAGATTCCGGCGATGATACTGTCCTGAACCTTGATTCCGCACGCGTTGAGAGCGAGCACCGCCGCACCGAACGCTCCCAGATAAATATATACGCCCGTTAGCAGACGTTTCATGTACCTCATATGTAATTTCCGCCCTCCAATTATTGTTTTTTGTAAACGGCTTGACGGCGTTTATAAGGAACATCTGAATAATGTGTCATTCGTCGGCGCAAATGTTGAAATACAAGGGCTAAACGCCCTTAACTTCAACGCGCCGGCGAATTAATCAGAGGTTCCATAATACATTCTATGCGGGTCATGTGCGAAAGGTCAATACTCACATCACCCGCGCTGACCGGTAATATGTATAAAGCTTGGAAACGCACATTTTATAATATTTCTGCTTTTTCATGTTGCATTCAGCCGGATTATAGGATATAATATACATATAAGGTAATTTTATGTCCATATATTGCCTTGTGATAATAATGTCATTTATTGCCAACACCACACATTTCACAGCTTCTGTTATTGGGAGGATACATATGACAATGCTCAGGCGAACCGCCGCGCTGATGCTTATTCTGACTGCGCTTACCCTCTGCGCCGCGCCGGTTTTCGCCGCCGTCAGCGATGGAAGCGTCACCATCCGCATAGGCTATATGGATTACGCGGGCTTTATCGAAAAACAGCCGGACGGCACATATTACGGCTACGGCGCGGAATATATGCAGCGGATATCCGATATTACCGGCTGGAAATGCGAATATGTCTACGGCGAATGGTCCGAGCTGCTCAAAATGCTCGAAAAGCATGAGCTGGACTTTCTTTGTACCGCTCAGTATACCGAGGGACGCGCGGAAATTTACGATTACAGCGTTTACCCAATCGGCTATACGCAGGGGCTTTTATACGCCGTGCCCTCGAGCGAAATGTGCAGCGAGGACTGGTCGGCGTTTGACGGAATGTCGGTCGGCGCGATCGAAAACAACGCCATGACGCTGCGGTTTCAAAGCTTCGCCGCACATCACGGCTTTTCATACAGACTGACCGAATATCAATCCGATTCGGCTCTGACCGACGCGCTTATGTCCGGCGAAATTGACGCCATGTGCAGCGAAAATCTTGCAAACCATTCCGACCTTTCACTGCTCGCGAAATTTGGGGCGGACGCATATTATATCATTTCCTACAAAAACAGCCCGTATATGGAGGAAATCAACAGCGCGCTCTCCGAAATCAAAACGGACGTCGATTTTGAAGCCCGAATTTACCATAAATATTACGATTCGAGCGCCGCGGAATCAATCGTACAGTTCACAACCGACGAAAAAGCCTATATAGCCGCCGGCAGCACCGTTCGCGTCGGTCTGAACGCCGCGCGCGCACCCTTCTCCGAATACGATCCGGACAGCGGGACGTTTTGCGGAATCAACGTCGATGTCATGGACGAAATATCCCGAATATGCGGTCTGAGCTTCGAATATATCCCAATGACGCCGGGCGCTAAAACCAGCGAGCTGCTCTCCGGCGGCGGCTACGATATCATCTGCGGCGTTGAACGCGACAATTTCGCGGCAGATGATACTATCGCTTCGACCTCGTCATTTCTTGAGAGCGAGATCGTTCCCGTCGGACGGGAGGGCGAAAAGCTCGATTTCACAATGCCGCTTACCGTCACATTTCCGTCGTCATTCACGGCGCTGAATAATTATATCGCAAAAAAATATCCGAATCTTATCATCGAAACGCACACTACCAACCGCGAATGTCTGGACGCCGTCGCAAACGGCGGCGCTGACGTTTTTATACAGAACACGCACATATTGAGTTTGCTGCTTCAGGAGCCGAAATACGAGCGGCTCGATATCCTGCCGGTCAAAATTATGACCGAACACACCGCCATGGCAATGCTGCGGGACGGAAACGAGATTCTGCTCTCCATAATAAACAAATCTGTCGGTGCGCTCGACGACGCAGTCATATCGGGCAGTCTGATCGAGCATACCTTCGCAAGTCCGTATAAATATACATTTTCGGATCTATTATACAAATTCAGATATCAAGCCGTCATCAGCGCGGCGCTCATTGCGGCGTGCTTCGCGCTGCTAATTTCCATCGCGATACTGCGCCGCGTAAGCGAACGTAGGCTCATGCGCAAAAACGAACAGCTCGGCGAAGCTATAAATCAGGCGCGCCGCGCAAACGAAGCCAAAAGCCAGTTCCTCGCCCACATGAGCCACGAAATACGCACCCCGATGAACGCAATCGTTGGCATGACCGCCCTCGCGCAGACAAAGCTCGGCGATACCGAAAAGGTAGGCGAATATCTCAAAAAAATCGATATGTCGTCGAAGGTGCTGCTCGGCATTATCAACGACGTCCTCGATATGTCCGCCATTGAAAGCGACAAGCTGAAGCTGACTCAGGAGCCGTTCGATTTCAAGGAGCTTGTCACCTCGCTCTCCACCCTCTATTACACCCAGTGCAAATCGAAGGGTTTGACCTTTGACATCGTAATGAACGGCGTCACCGAGGAAACTCTCGTGGGCGACAGCCTGCGGCTCAATCAGATTCTGCTCAATCTGCTTTCAAACGCTGTCAAATTCACTCCCGAAGGCGGAAGCGTTAGTCTGAATGTCACACAGCGGTCGGAGCAGGGCGGACGCGTTTATTTTGAGTTCAAGGTAGCGGATACCGGCTGCGGCATGAACGAAGATATGCAGAGCCGTATGTTTAAGCCGTTCGAGCAGGACGACTCCACGACCGCGCGGAAATACGGCGGCAGCGGTCTTGGACTCTCGATAACCAAAAACCTCATCGATATGATGAACGGCACTATCCGCGTCGATTCCAAACCGGGAGAAGGCTCGGTTTTCACCGTCAATATATCGTTCGGCATCGCGGATAACGCGGAAAGCGGGGAAACCGGCAGCTTCGGGAACATAAGAGCGCTCGTCGTCGGCGAAGATAAAAGCGGGAGCGAATATACCGCCGATGTACTCGAACGTATCGGAATCGATTACGAATCGGCAGAATCCGGCGAGAGCGCCATCGCGATGCTCGAAGCGGCAGACGGCGGGAAATGCCACTATGACGTCTGCTTTATCTGTCTGAAAATGTCCGGCGGCGTCATCGAAACGACACGCCGTATACGCGGACTTGCCGGCGATAATATGCTTATTATCATCGTTTCGGACTGCGGCGACTCCGGCGGCTCGGACGAGATCAGGAGCGCCGGGGCGAATTTATTCGTCACAAAACCGCTGTTCCGATCTTCGCCATGACCGCAAACGCGTTCACCTCGGATATAAGCCAAGCGCTGAGCTGCGGAATGAACGGACATATCGCAAAGCCGATCGACACCGATATCCTTTACGTCGCGCTCGACAAATGCTTCAAGGCGCAGGAGCACGGGGCTTGCAGCTGAAAAAGCGTTCCGCGGCAATTTTGGACGCTTTTGCGGCGCAAGGTCATAAAATACGGTGGAAATCTTCACTTTTTTCCGCTATAATTTATTAAGGTGTTTATGCCGCAATTGCGGCTGTAGAATGAAAAATCACGAAATAACGCCCTGTATCGGAGTTTTTATTTCTGATTGTTCTATAAACTGTTTTGCGTATGCTTTGGCGGAGGTTGATTTTCATGAACAAGGTATTGAAATGGCTTGACAATTATTGGTATCATTACAAATGGGAAACGCTTATAATATCGTTTTTCGCGATATTCATCGTCGTCGCGACAACGCAGCTGCTCACGCGCGACAAGATCGACGTCTATGTGCTGTATACAGGACCTCACGTCTTTCTGCCGAGCGAGATCGAGAGCATGGAAAACACCCTTGAGCAGACGATGAGCGGCGATTACAACGGCGACGGCGAAAAAGGCGCGTCATTTATGGATATTTCGCTCATGACCGAACAGCAGATTCTCGCGGCTAAAGAGGAAACCGACAAAACCGGCGATCCTCTCGTTATCAACGTCAACACCATGCGCGAAACCGAAAATCAATTCAACACGCAGATATTCGCCGGCGAATCGTCGGTCTGCCTGCTCGACCCTTATTGGTACGACGAGGTGAAGGAGTCTGGCGGCTGGCGCAAGCTGAGCGACGTCCTCGGCTACACTCCCGAGTTCGCCGCCGACGATTATTCCGTGCGCCTGTGCGACACCGAATGGGGACAATTTTTCACCGTCCTCGCCGGACTGCCGGAGGACACCGTCATATGTATGCGCACAATGTCCACGGCGGCGGCGTTTAAAGGCAAATCCTCGTCTGAGAAGGCATACGCCTGCTCTGAGGAGCTGCTGCGCGACATCTTCGCTTTCACCTTCCCCGAAGGCTATGTGCCGGAGGACGGTGCAAACACGGATATCAGCGCTTCCGACGACGCCACAACCGCCGAAACGGCAGACGCGGCGGCATAAAACCGCCGACGGAGATAATATGAAACGAACAAAACCGCTCGGAATACTGTCGCTCATCGCCAACATAATCGTTCTTGTCTGCTACGGCGTATATTTCACCGTCAGCATAATCGAGCGAGCGACACTCGGCGGGCTTATCATTCCCGCCGCGGTAATACTGCTCGCGCTTATACCGCTCATATTCTATAAAAAGCTGCCAAAATGGCTCAATATCGTATTTATGTGCGGAATGTGGTTCTATACCGTCACCTTTGCGATATTCTGCGGCACTATTATGACCTATCACAGCGAGGAGCAGGCGGCGCAGGAGGTCATGCAGTACTCGGGCGACAACGGCGAGGGACTGACCGTTCTGGTATTCGGCTGCCGCACCTATGAGCAGCCATCGAAATCTCTCGCGCGCAGGCTCGACAGCGCATACGATCTGCTGCAGCGCTATCCCGCCGCCCTATGTATAGTCAGCGGTGCGCAGGGAGCGAACGAACCGCGCACCGAAGCGTCGTCAATGCGCGATTACCTCATCGGACTCGGAATAGCGCAGGACAGAATTTACGCCGAGGAGCGCGCGACCTCGACCGAGGAAAATATCGCGCTCTCGCTTGAACTTATCGAACGCACCCCCGAGCTTGCGGGACGGCACATCATATGCGTTTCGAGCGATTTTCACCTCGCGCGAATAGCACTTCTCATGAAGCGCGAAACGGACGGCAATTATTCGCTCGCGGGCGCTCCGTCGCCGCGTTTTGAGCTTCTCTGGGCAAATCTGGTGC
>JBAXZA010000076.1:0-7528 GCA_041670545.1 Eubacteriales bacterium
AGATATCATGGCGACGAAATGTGTGAAACCATCGCTCACGCGCCCCCGCGCGTACCGGCTTTGACCGGTTATAACCGATGAAACGTTTTTCGCATATCATATTTCCATATTGCGGGCAATACGGCTGCGATTTCTGTTTTGTATGTTAATACGAACTCGCAGACGACGTTATACGCCGAACGCATATAACTATTATACATTATTTGGCTTTGATTTCAATAGATTTTTATTAACTTTGCGACTGCAATCATTTTTTCTCCCTTTTTTACAAACGCTGCCGGTTAGTTATGTATACTATGCACATACTATATTATACTCCATCGTTCTATTGCGGGTTTTATTACATTTGCACAACGCTTCTTAATCGTTTTACATATATTTCTCGGCAGGCGATAACGGTTTATGGCGTCTCGGCATATACTGATAAAAACGAAAGTGAGGTAAAAATAATGAAACGCAGTCTGAATTCCGAATTTTCACCGATTCCGCGTGACGCCGGCCCTTCACCTTATGTTTTCAACGCCGCCGGATACGCGGTCATGAACAACCGCTTCCGCGTTGCGCTGTGGACCGGAGGACTTTTGCAGCTTACCATGATGAGCGTCCCGAGCGGCGGCAAAATACCGCTCGAAATACATCCGCATATCGATCAGATGCTCTATGCTGTGCGCGGTGAAGGCAGTGTGCGCACCGGAATGTCAAGCTCCGCGCTCTCGGAAACCGGACATCTTGCACCCGGCTATGCCGCGATGATTCCGGCGGGAACCTGGCACGAGATCATAAATACGGGACGCGGAGCGCTCAAGGTGCTGTCGGTCTACGCTCCTCCGCAGCATCCGCGCGGCACCGTTCACAATACCGTCGCAGATGAAGACCACTGAACCGCCGAGCAAATGCCGGCTGCCAAAACAGACATTCTCTTAATCTAACATAAAAAGCGGGGCATCTATCGTCAAACGATAGATGCCCCGCTTTATCATTTATTGCATTTTTATTGTCCGTCCGCGGCTCGTCCGGCTTCGTCCGCACGAAGTCCGAGGATTTTATCGGCGACATAAAGTCCGTTCGCCGAAGCGTGAGAAAGCGAGCGCGTGAAGCCCGCGCCGTCGCCGATCGCATATATGCCGTGCGTTCCCTCAAGCTCAAAATCTGTGCAGAGCGGGCGCGCGGAATAATATTTACACTCAATGCCGTAGAGCAGAGTGTCAAAATTCGCCGTACCTGGAGCGATCTTATCGAGCGCATCGAGCGTTTCGATGATGTTGTCGAGCTGACGCTTAGGCATACAGAGCGAGAGATCGCCCGGAACTGCCGCGAGCGTCGGCACTGTCGTCGACTGGAGCAGACGCCGCTCATCGGTGCGTCTGCCCTGCCGTAAATCTCCGAGACGCTGAACAAGCACGCTGCCGCCGCTGATAAGATTAGATAGGCTCGCGACGTGACGCGCGTATTCGATGGGATTGTTGAACGGCGAGGTGAATTTGATGGTCGTGAGCAGCGCGAAGTTGGAATTCTCCGTCTTGCGCGAAGGATCCTTGTAGGAGTGACCATTGACCGTCATCACTCCGTCGGTATTCTCGGTGACGACGTTGCCGCGTTCGTTGAAGCAGAACATACGCGTCGTATCGCCGTATGCCTTAGAGCGGTATTTTATCTTCGGTTCGTATATGATCTTTGAAAAATCGTCCCATATCATCGCCGGCAGCTCGACTCTGACGCCGACGTCGACCTGATTGTTGCGCAGCGGAATATCGTTTTTCTCACACCATGCCGAAAATGAACGGCTTCCGGCGCGTCCCACCGCGACGATAATGCGCTCCGCTCTGATCCTGTATTCACCCTCGGGGCAGCGGCAGAGCACGCTGTTATCGTTTTTATCGATATCTGCGGCAAGTGTTTCGCACCGTATATCGGCGCGCTGCGCGATCCAGTGGATCATGTGCTCCATTGTGATGAGATTATAGTCTGTGCCGAGGTGCTTGAGCTGTGCCTGCGACATATGAAGATCGTAGCGCAGAGCGAGCTTTTTAAGCTCGTCGCTCGGCATGAAGCGTTCAGTCGTCGCTCCAAAGGATACGAGGATATCGTCCGCCTGCTCGATATAGCCGAGCACCGTTTTATCCGGTAAAAATTCGGTCAGCCATCCTCCGTATTCGGTGGAAATGACATATTTTCCGTCGGAAAAAGCTCCCGCGCCGCCCATGCCCTCCATGATAGCGCAGTGCTTGCATTTGACGCAGACCTGGCTTTTATGCGTTACAATGGGACAGCTCCGGTGTTCGATCGCATTTCCCTTTTCGATTATGACGACCTTCAGCTCCGGCTGGCGCGAAAGCAGACGGTGAGCCGCCATAAGTCCGCCTATACCGCCGCCGATTATGAGTACGTCGGCTTTATTATTATCGTATTTAGGCATTACATATTCTCCGTTATTTTATTTGTCGCCGCGCTCCGCTCCGCCCTGAGCCGGATTCTGCCGCGTATTCTGTGCGGGCGCTGAAAGCTGCTGCGGACGGCGGCGCGGCGGCGCTTTGCGCGCGTATTTATGCAGCACTCTCATTATATTTGAAACCTCGCGTGAGGTCGACAGCTTTTCCTTCTGGAAATCCTTAAGATAAGGTATTATCCTGTCGTAGCGGACAAGCTGATCCTCCCGGTTTTTTAGCTTTACGTTTTTATCGGTGTACACAACGATGTTATATATCGAGGTATTGTACACTTCCTCGCGGCGCATTATGGTTCGGATCGCCGCAATATAGCCTTCATAACGTTCGAAGGGATTGCGTATTGTCGTTTCCGTTCCTTTATTATACTGCACCCAGTCGCCCTTGTACGGATTGTCGATATAGCCGTGCAGATTGGCGATGTGAAGCACCGCGATAGCTCCCCGGACGACAATCACCGTATCGAGCGGAACAGCGCCGTCAGTCCGGTTCGGATTGAACGGCAGCAATATATTTGTCATCATGTTGGCGGTGCCGAAATTGACGCGCAGCAGCTTATGCACAAGCGCAGGAGATGGTTTTGCGTCGGAAAGCAGCCGCTCGGTGTCCATCGACGCCTTTATAGTCCGCCAAATTATAAAAAACACATAGATCGCCGCGGCGGTAACGGCTATGATCAGAATAATTTTTAAAATTAAAAAAAACATATAAATCTCCGGTCGGGACGTATCGCGGCGTAGCTATGGCAAATGATGATTTATTTGAAAAGGGCTTGCTCGTAAAACAGCTTCCGACAGTCGATATTCAAAAATATGGCAAATAAGGTTTTACGCCGAAGAAAACGAAATTAAGTCGGATAAATATTTTATTTTTTACAAGCAGGACCTATACTTCCGAAATTAAGAGCCATACGCTCTCGCATAATGCCGGAAGGCGATCGATCAGCGTTTACTCGGAACGACTGCGAAAAATTTTAAGGGCAGGTGCGCCGCTCACCTGCCCGCCAAAGCAGGTGCATATTCGCGCACCCGCGTAAATATAATCCTGATTTTTATACACGGGACAAACGCACATGGCGAAAAGCGTGCGCGCGGCGCGCTTTCAGCGGCGAAAAATCAGCCCGCGACCTTTTCAAGATAGTTAACGACATCATTCACTGTGACGAAGTTATGTATATCCTCATCCTTGATTTCTATATTGAATTTTTCCTCACACGCAAGCACAAGATCGGCCAGCTCGAGTGAATTTATCCCGAGGTCGTTCTGAAGCTCGGCCTCGGGAGTTATATCAGCTTCGTCCACCTGAAGATCGCTTACAAGCATATCTCTTAATGTATCGTACATATTAAAGCATTTCCTCCGAAAACGTTATTATTAGCGCAATATATCAAGGCGCGCAAAAAACACCTTTTATCGCGCGCGGATCAACGCACATAATGATTATACAAAAATAAGCCGCGTTTGTCAAGGATATTTAACGATATTTTGCCGTTTTGCAGAAAAAATAATTGTCAGGCGCGGAAAAGACTGTATTTTCGTTCCGCTTTCCATTTACATATTGATGATTTGCAGCTATTTTTGCGTATAAGCGCATAAAAAACGTCAAAAGTAGTTTACAAAAAATAATTTACATGGTATAATGAAGGTAATATCTGAGAAAGGGTTCCGACGCTTTTTTGCGCGGAACGAAGGTATATTTTATCATGAAAACTTGCGTATCGAGTTACAGCTTCGGCTCTTACATATCCGACGAAAAGCTCGGCATGAAGGGCATTATAGACAAGGCCGCCGAAATGGGCTTCGAGGGCTTTGAATTCGTCGAGGGCGACTGGACGAAGGGACTCGACCTTGAAACCGCACGCGGATACGGCGAATACGCCCGTTCCAAGGGGCTTGTCTGCGTTTCCTACTGCATCGGCGCAAACTTCCTCTGCGACGATCTCGACGCTGAGATCGCACGCGTTAAGAAAGAAGTCGATTTCGCGGCGGCTCTCGGCGTTATGAATATGCGTCACGACACCGCCTACGGCTTTAGCGGCGACAAAAAATATTCCATCGGCTTTGACGACGCTCTCCCGATAATCATTAAGGGCGCACGCGCTGTCACCGAATACGCTGCCACAAAGGGCGTCGGCACGATGACGGAGAACCACGGCTATTTCGCACAGGACAGCGACCGTGTTGAGAAAATTGTAAACGGAGTCGCTCATCCCAATTTCGGCGCTCTCTGCGACGTCGGAAACTTCATGTGTGCGGACGAAGTACCCTACCACGCAGTAGGCATAATGGCGCGTTACGCAAAGCACGTTCACGCCAAGGACTTCTTCTTCCGCCGCGGCACGGAATTCAATCCCGGTCAGGGCTGGTTCACCACTCGCGGCGGCAATTACCTGCGCGGAACTATCGTCGGTCACGGCGACGCGGGCGTTCCCCAGAGCCTTAATATCCTCAAGAACGCCGGCTACGACGGCTTCGTTTCAATCGAATTCGAGGGCATCGAGGACAACCTCCTCGGAATCAAGATCGGTCTTGAAAACCTCAAGCGTTTCATAGGCTAAGTCTCGCCGGAAGTCCCTTATATATCTTCACATCGCCTATTCATTTCCGGATGAGGGCGCGTTAAAAGCGCGCTCCGCCGGTTGTTTTTTACGGAGCGTTATATATGCAGACAAAACCCAGCATAAAACAAACCGACAATTCCGGAAACGACATTAACGTTAAAAAAAAGCGCGCCGCCTCCAAAGTGAAAGCTCTTATCGCGATCGCGACGGCGGCGCTTCTCATGATAATTCTGCTAATTCTCAACAATATCGACTGGACATCGCTCGCCGACAGCTATTCCGCTCCCGAGGGAACAATTATTAAGGCGGAATATGATTTCGAGAAGCCTGACTTTGAATACGACATATTCACCGATAGTAATTATCTCGACAAGAACCGCTATATCAATTACACGGACGGCGCGCAGACGATAACGATAACCGACGGAAACTACGACCTGATAGGCGGCGGACTGCCGGTGCTCGCCGAATATATCGACTCCGCGATTCACGGCGACGCGGACGGCATAAACTCGCTGCTCACCGATTCTTATATCGATGAATACGGCGAATACAGCGCCTTCACGATGCAGAAGATCTACAACATCGATATCGAGCTTCTGTCGTCTGGACTTATAACGGAAGGCGAATACGCCGGAACAACTCAGTACAATTATAATGTAAAATATATGATCATGAACAACAACGGTACCTTCCGGCGCGATACCGGAAGCGACGCCGCAGTGCCGCTGGTTTTCGAGCTGCTCTCCTATGGCGGCGAAACGAAGATCAACAGCATTACCTCGTATACCTACGTTGTTGTCGACTGATCATTTGGTGCGGAATATGAATCTGATATCTTTTTTGCCTTATCTTTGGATAGCTCTTGTTGTGTTTTCGGTAGTGATAGAAGCTGTCGGCACGCATATGATAGCGCTCTGCTTCATGCCGGGAGCCGCAGCGGCGCTTGTTCTTGCGCTCTGCTCCGCCCCGCTTTGGCTGCAGTGCTGCGCGTTCGCCGTTTTGTCGGCGCTCATACTGGCGCTGCGCTTCACCGTGTTTCGCGGACATTTCCGGGGCGCTGCGGAGCTTGAGAAGAATCCGGAAAAGCTGGTGGGGGGATCTGCGGTCGTTATCGAGCCTATCGACAACAAAACCGGCGCCGGACGTATCAAAATACGCGGCACGGTCTGGTCGGCTGCGTCCTCGGACGACCGTGTCACCTTCGCCGCCGGAGATATGGTGGTGCTGTCGGAATACTCCGTTGACCGCTTCATTTGCTCCGCACAGTGAGCTTATGCGTTATAATGTCCAATTTATGCGCGGTTCGGACGTAAATATTGCCGGAAATATCGCTTGACAATATCCCCGTCAATCTGTTATAATAGACTTAATGACAGCGTTTAACGCCGTTTTACGGCAGGAGGGGATTTGAATCGTGTCAAGTTCGGTTTTATCGGTTTTTTCCGCCGTATTCTGCTCCTGCCGGGTATATTCCTTCTCATTTTTAAAATAATCATTAAAAGGGCATAAACTGCCCTTTTTGTATTTGAAAGGATGTTTTTCATGAGCAATTTTAAAGCCGCCGTTATAATGGGCAGCGACAGCGACCTCCCAGTCGTCAAGCCCTGTATTCAGACGCTTAAAAAATTCGGGATCGAATGCGACGTCCGCGTCATGAGCGCTCACCGTACGCCTGACGCGGCTGCGGATTTCGCTAAAAACGCTAAAAATAACGGTTACGGCGTTATTATCGCCGCCGCCGGAAAAGCCGCTCATCTCGCCGGAGTCCTCGCCGCTCACACTATTCTGCCTGTCATCGGCATACCGGTCAAATCCTCCACGCTCGACGGTCTGGATTCGCTGCTCTCCACCGTTCAGATGCCCTCCGGCATTCCGGTGGCGACAGTCGCTATCGACGGCGCTGCCAACGCCGCTCTGCTCGCGGTTCAGATGTTCGCGCTCTCCGATGTAAAGCTCGCCGACGCGCTTATAGCATACAAAAAGAAAATGGCGGACGATGTAGCCGCCAAGGACGCCGCGCTTCAGTCCCAGATAACCGAGCTTTGAGAGGGCAGCGAATGAAAAACATCGCCGTTCTCGTATCTGGCAGCGGAACAAATCTTGCGGCTATCATCGACGCGGTTTCCACAGGCGTGATATCGCATGGCAGGATCGCACTCGTCCTGTCCTCCTCTCCCGACGCTTACGCGCTCGTACGCGCCGAAAACGCCGGAATTGAACGCGCCGTCGTATGCCATACGAGCTATACCGACCGCGCAGAATTCACTCACGCCGTCGTTGGAAAGCTGCGCGAATACGATATCGACCTATGCGTCCTCGCGGGGTTCATGTACATTTTATCGCCGGAATTTATCACTTCGTTCAAAAACGCCGTGATCAATATACATCCGGCGCTTATCCCGAGCTTCTGCGGCGACGGCTTCTACGGACTGCGCGTCCATCGCGCCGCGCTCGATTACGGCGTCAAGCTTACCGGCGCTACCGCTCATTTTGTCAATGAAATTACCGACGGCGGCGAAAT
>JBAXZA010000077.1:0-7491 GCA_041670545.1 Eubacteriales bacterium
GCGTCCGGTCTGACCGAGGGCTTTGACGGCGTCGCACCGGAATGTCAGCTTCTGCTGATGAAGGTATCCTCCGATTCTGACGAATACATAAGCGACGCCGCTGTCCTCGCGGCGCTCTGCGACGCTGTGGCGCTCGGCGCAGACGTCGTAAATATGAGCTTCGGCGAAAGCTCCGCTCTCTCCGATATGTATCTGAGCGAGATAAATTATTCCGATATCATCGCGCAGGCGCTCGCGCAAGGCACATATGTATTCGCCGCCGCCGGAAACGAGAGCCGTCTCGGTTCGGGCAGCGCCTATGACGCGCCGCTCTCCTTTGCCGAGGATAACGGTACTGTCGGACTTCCCGCAAATCTCGCCGACTGCGTTTCGGTCGCGAGCGCGGATTACTCTTATCCTGTATATTCGAGCTTCTTACTCGCAGCCGACGCGACTAAAATACTCTATTACGAGGATTCGGCGGGCGGCTTTACCGACTCCTTCGCCAATAAAACGCTCAGGCTCGTCCCAGTTCCCGGCGTTGGAGCTGAGGAGGATTATGAGGATATCGACGTCGCCGGCAAAATCGCGCTCATAAAGCGCGGCGAGATAACCTTTGCCGATAAGCTGACCTATGCCGCCGAGGCCGGAGCAAAGGGCGCTGTCATATACGATAACGCGGAGAGCAGCGAACCTTTTACAATGCAGGTGAACGAGGGGCAGATCCCATCCGTATCTGTAACCGCCGCCGACGGAGAACTTCTGCTCGGCGAAGGCAGTGTTTATCTCCAGAGCGGCGCTCCGGCGTCATATGAGAATAAAAACGCCGGTATGTCAAGCTTTTCATCATGGGGACCGACGCCATCGCTCGGTCTGAAGCCGGATATCGCGGCGTGGGGCGGCAATATTTACTCCTGCGCCCCAGGCGACCGCTATGTGAGCATGAGCGGCACGTCGATGGCATCTCCGCTCTGCGCCGCCTACGCGCTGCTTGCCATCGAATCGGGAAATCATGACGGCCGCGATCTTCGCGCTGTCATGATGAACACCGCGTCGCCTGTAATCGACTCTGTTAGCGGAAAGGAGTATTCGCCGCGTTCTCAGGGAGCGGGACTCTGCGATATCGACGCCGCGCTCAATGCCGGACTTATCATCACGGGTGATAGCGGAGCGGCAAAAATCGAGCTTGGCGACGGTCTTTCAAGCTCCTTTAAATTCACCGTGACCGCCGAAAACATCACCGAAACCGATATAACCGCCGCTGTGAGCGGCTCTGTGCTCACCGACGATTATTATTATTACGGAGAAAAATATGTCAACGCGGGAAGTCCGCTCGCCCTCTCCGAATCGTCAATGCGTATCGACGGCGGAAAAAACGTCAACCGTTATTCCGAAGATTCGTCCGTAAGCGAGATCACTGTTCCGGCGGGCGATAGCGTCAGCTTCACCGTATCGGTAAAGCTCTCAAGCAGCGAATTTGCGGAGCTTGCCGAAGCGTTTGACGACGGCTTTTATATCGACGGCTATGTTTACCTCGAAACCGAGGGCGAACAGTACAGCATACCGTTTATGGGCTATCACGGCGACTGGTCGGCGCTGCCGGTATTTTCTTATGACGAAAGCTTTTTCGGCATAGTCCTCTCGTCGCTGTTTGTGTCCGGCTCGGACGCCTATGTCTACAAGCTCGGAACGGCGGTGTTCTCTGACGATATCACCTCCGACAGCTCGCTTATCGCCATTTCCCCGAACGGCGACGGCTTCGGCGATTATATCGGCTTCGACTTAGCGCTATTGCGCACCGTAACGTCATTTGAAGCGGAGATCACCGACGCAGGCGGCGAGCAAGTATACACGATGGCAGTAGATTTCCCGCTCGTAAAGGCGTTTGACGACGGCTCGGGAGAGCTTAATATCTACAATGTTTACGATTTGTGGGACGGCACTGACGAAAACGATCATGATTACACCTACCCCGACGGAGTATATACCATAACGCTGCGCGCCTATACCGAGGGGCAGGATGAGCCGCAGAGCGTTTCCTACGACTTCCGAATCGACACCGTAAAGCCCTCGCTGGACGGCTGGAGAATAGTCGAGCAGGACGGCAAAACAATTTTGGAGCTTGATGTAAGCGACGATCTCGGCATCATGTACGCCGAGGTATACAGCAGATATAATGCCGATCAGACGGTTAAATTTGACCTTGTTCCGTCCGAGGCGCATACAAAAACGCTTCGCGCGAACATCACAGAGCTTGAAAACAACGGATATTTTTACCTTGATCTGCTCGATTACGCCGCTAACCAAAGTACCTACCGAATAGATATAAGCGGAGGAAACTGATATGAAAACGAAAATCACCGCGATACTGCTCGCACTGCTCTGCGCCGTGCCGTGCTTCACCTTGAATGCCGCAGACAGCTGTGACACCGTGCGCGTGATCGTGCTGACAGACGGCTCGGACGCCGAAACGGTCGCCAAGCGCGCTGCGAACGCTCTGCCGATCGAGCTTATCCGCACCTATGACAGAGTTATAGACGGTTTCGCCGCCGACATTTCATCGGACGATATTGCGCGGCTGCGCGATATCGCCGGGGTAAGGCACGCAGCCGCGGCGCTCGAATACAGTCTGCCGCTGGCGACGCCGGACGGCAGCTTTATGAGCTATCTCGAATCGCTCGATTATTCGAGCGGCACGGAATATAACGGCGAGGGCATTGTCATAGCCGTTATCGACAACGGTTTTTATACGGACAGTCCGTATTTCAATCTTACCGATCCGTCAAGTGCGGCGTTTGACATCGAAAATGTCGATACAGACGCTCTCAACGCCGAAAAATGGAGCGCGATAAGCGACAAAATCCCCTTCGCCTACGATTACGCATCGCACGACAGCGACGTTTCGGTGATCAATATCCACGGCACACACGTCGCGGGAATTATCGCAGGCAACGGCGGCGACGAATACGGCTTTCGCGGAGCGGCTCCCGAAGCTCAGCTTTTGATGATGAAGGTTTTTGACGACACCGGAATGGAATACGCGGGTGAGGACGCCGTTTTAGCGGCGCTCGAGGACGCCTATACCCTCGGTGCGGACGTCATCAATCTCTCAATCGGCGTTCCGGGCGGCTTTTCGGACGGCGCTCCATTTTCCGAAGCGCTCTCCGAAGCTGTCGCCGCTCTGAGCGCGGACGGAATTGCGGTAGTTTGCGCCGCCGGAAACAACGGGCGCATCGGCGAAAATTCTATCTATGATACAGGCTATGGAATATCGTCCGTACCAGCTGATATGCCAGACTGCGGCACGATAGCGACTCCCGCGTCCATCGCGGGAACGACGGCTGTCGGCGCGCTCACCGAACAGTTCACTGTGGGACGATATTTCATATTCGGCGGCGAAAACATATTTTATTCAGACACCAACTCAATGTACGCTGACGGCATGACCTTTTTCGGTGAATTCGCAGGCTCGGCTCAGCTTGAATATGCAGCGGTTCCGGGAGTAAGCAACGCCGCCGATCTCGCTTCAATGCCGGAGGGTGCGCTTGAGGGCAAGCTCGCGCTTGTTTCGCGCGGCGATATAACCTTTGCCGATAAAACCATACTCGCCAAACAATACGGCGCGGTCGGCGTCATAGTTTACAACAGCACCGACGAGGGACTTTTCAATATGAACCTCGACGGCGCGGCGCTCCCCGCGATAGCGATATCGCGCGCTGACGGCGAGCGCATGGCGGCGTCGGAAACCGGAGAAATATCGTTCGGTGCGGAGGAATACGGCGTATTCGGCACGGGCGGCGACAGCATTCCGCTGACGCTCTCCTCATGGGGCGTCACCCCTGAAATGGCGCTCAAGCCCGAGCTTTCCGCCGTCGGTTACAGCGTTTATTCTGCCGGACGCGGCAAAGACCTCGAAGCTATGAGCGGCACGTCGATGGCGGCGGGCTTTGTATCCGGCGCTTACGCTGTACTCATGCAGTACGCGCGCACGGGCGGCACGGACGACAGCGCGTCGGCGATACGCGCTATAATGATGAACAGCGCGTCGCCATCTCAAAGCTCGGCGGGGACGGATTATTCGCCGAGAGTAATGGGAGCGGGTGCGCTCGATATAACGTCTGCGCTCGGAACAGCTGTGCTCATCACCTCGGACGGCGAGAGCAAAATTGAGCTTGGCGAAGAACTCGGACGTGTTTTCAAGCTGAATTTCACACTTGAGAACCTTGCGGACGAAGAAAAAAGCGTCACGCTTTACGCTTCGGTCGGCGCGGATCAGTATTACAGTACCGACGATGTTGAGGACGTATATTTCACAAGCGGAGCGTCCGAGGGCTTTGACCGGGCGTATATCCGGCTCGGCGAGGATTATAACCTCAACAAATATTCAGAAGCGAAAAAATACCCAACGATAACCCTCGGCGCGGGCGAGAGCCGCGATATCACCCTCACCGTGAACATTCCGCGTTCGTATACCGACGAATACGATGAAATATTCACAAACGGCTATTTCATCGAGGGTTATATCTATGCCGACGACGGCGAAAACGTAAGCAGCATACCGTATCTCGGCTTCCGGGGCGATTGGGCGGACGCGCCGGTGCTCGACGCTCCGGTTTATTCCGATATCTCAGATTCCGTGCCGTATTACGGCGGAATTTATCTCTATACGACGATATCGGACGCCGACTGGGGAGATATACCGACTATACTCGGCTCGCCGAACGCCGGAAGCGATGTGCTTTCCTCCGAATATATATCCTTTTCGCCAAACGGCGACGGCAATGCCGATACCCTGAAGCTGGTGGTCAATATGCTCCGCCCAGCATCGTACGCGTATTATGAAATCACCGATTCCGACGGAAAAGTGATTTTCACTGACGACAGCACAAACGACGACACCGGAATTTTCGCGGTATCACGCTCGATAACGCACGATGGCATAACCTCAAAGCTCAATATCAACCTTTGGAACGGACTCGCCGAGGATAATCCGATGTATGTTTATCCGGACGGGATGTATACAATGACCTTCTATGCCTATCCGTGCGCCGAAAATGCCGCCGCCGAGAGCGTCGCGATACAGTTTTATCTCGATACTGCCGCGCCCGAACTGTTTGACGACGACATAGGGGATATTTATCTGACCAATGGCGGAGACGGATCGCTTATGCTTACCGTCAACGCATACGACCAAAACGGCATCTCCGCAGCGGCGCTTAATAACGTCGGCGGTCTTTCCTTTGAGGAAACAAACAGCGGTCCGGTTTATATCTTCGATGTTACCGACTGCGACGACGACGTTCTATACCTCACGCTCACCGATCGCGCGATGAACAAAACAACGCTGCGCATTACATTGTCCTCGCTCGAAACGGTCGCGGCAAAGGGCTGAATCATTATGTCAAACACATCATTCGATATGAAAAGCTGCGCGGTATGCCCGAGAAAATGCGGCGCAGACCGTACTCTCGGAGTCGGATACTGCGGCATGGGTGATAAAATGCGCGTCTGCCGCGCGGCACTGCATATGTGGGAGGAACCTCCGATAAGCGGCAAAAACGGCGCGGGCGCGATATTCTTCGCCGGCTGTCCTCTCGGCTGTGTATTCTGCCAGAACCGCGAAATATCACGTCCCGAAAACCCCGATATCACCGGTACAGAGGTATCGCGGGAAAAGCTCGGCGAAATAATGCTGCGGCTCGCGGACAGCGGCGCGGAATGTATCGACCTCGTGTCGCCCACGCAGTTTACTCCGCAGATAATCGAAGCTCTTGGCGACGTAAAGCACAAGCTGAAAATTCCGGTGGTATGGAACACCGGCGGCTATGAGCGTGTGGAAACCATCGAAGCGCTCGACGGTCTTGCCGATGTCTATCTGCCCGATTTCAAATTTTATTCTCCGATGATAGCCGAGGAATACGCCTCGTGCGGCGATTATTTTGAAACAGCTCGCGCGGCGATACAGGCGATGGTGCGTCAGCGCGGCGCGATAAGATTTGACGATAACGGTATCGCGCAGAGCGGCGTAATCGTGCGTCACCTCGTGCTGCCGTCCCATCGCAAGGAAAGTATAAAAATCATGCAGACGCTCGCCTGTGACTATCCGAACGGCGAGATACGCATAAGCCTTATGCGTCAGTTTACTCCGAACGGCGAGCACGGCATATCCGGCGAGCTTGACCGGCACATCACTGGATTTGAATATCAGAGCGTCGCAGACGAAGCGCTCAGACTGGGGCTTAACGGCTATACGCAGGAATCGGGCAGCGCCGACATACGTTTTCTGCCGAAATTTGACGGTACAGGCGTAATATAATATACGCAGTACTGCATAATATTCTGTATATTTATTCATTTGGGGGAATTTATCATGAAGAACATACCGCAGATATACGACTACAATTCTAAGCTCGCAGTACCCGATAAGCTGTTCACTCCGCTTTCGGGCGTCAAGCTGGCGGGCGGGCTTTTTTCCGATGTATACGAAAACAACAAGCAGTTTCTGCGCAAGCTTGATATGGGCGCGATGATGTACTGGTTTGATAAGAAAACCGGAACGCCCACCGACGCGACGCCCTACACCGGACATTTTGAGGACAATCTCAAAGGCTCTACCCTCTCGATGTTCCTCATGGGCGCCGCAAACTCCCTGCGCTGGTCGGACGACGAGGAGCTTGCGCGCCGCGTTCATATTCTGATGGAACGGCTGCGCACCGCCGCCGATGCCGACGGCTTTCTCATGCCGGTCGACGAGCGTGATTTCGCGCACCGCGAATATCCGCACTATGTCCGCATATGGCTCACCTACGCGTTATGCGCCGTGGGGCTGTCGTGCGGCGAGGGGGCGTACGATATCCTGCGCCGATGGCAGGACTGGTTTAATTCCTGCCCCGATCTGCCGATCATAAAATATCTCGAGCTTGCGTTTCAGGGCATCGTCGCAAGTACATATGTCTACACGACGCCAATCGGCGAAAAACTCGACATCGACAAGACCATCGAAGCCTACGAAGAGCCGTGGCGTCTGGCGCAGTTCATGCGCCGCGAGCGCGACTGTGTTTCAATAAGACATCAGCCGGGGCGCGAGCCGCACGCGCACGGCAGCGAGCTTGAGGGAATCGAGGGTTACCTCGACCTCTACCGCGCGACCGGACGCAATTATTATCTCACCGCAGTGCTCGGCGCATGGGAGCTTTACCGCGCAGACTGGCAGCACGTCGGCGGAGGAATCGTCATGTGCGAGGGCATGGAGCAAAATTATCCCGGCTGCTATTGGCTCGATATGAAAAATAATTACAACGAGCTTTGCTGCACCTCATTCTGGATATTCTTAAATCAGCGTCTGCACCGCCTGTTTCCCGACCGCGAGGTATATGTCGGCGAGATTGAAAAATCGCTTTATAACGTCGCGATTGCAAATCAGGACGGCGGCGACGGAATACGCTATTTTGCTTATCTCGAGGGACACAAGCAGGAGAGCGGACTTGTTCACTGCTGCTGCGGAGTCGGAAC
>JBAXZA010000078.1:0-7482 GCA_041670545.1 Eubacteriales bacterium
GCGGTAAATATGGACGCCGCGCGCTACTGCGCCGCTCCGATATTCCGAGAGGAGGACGTTCCCGGCGGTGTCGGACTGATAAAAAACGTTGTGATACGCAATATGACCGCGCACAAAACGCGCGCCGACGACACTCCGGCGATGGCGCTCGAAACAAATATGCGTTCGTTCACCATCGAAAATTTTGTGCGTGAGCGTTCGGCTGAACCGGCGAATAACGCTCCGACGGCGCGGCTTCGCAATATGTGCGCGACGCAGCTGAGATCGCAGGCGCAGACCTCGGACATATCGGTTTTGGGCAGCCGTGAGCAGACTCTGCTGACAGACGACGCATACGAGCTTTTAGCGTTCAATACCATCGGCTGAAACGTAATATTTATCAGATAAAGAGCATAAAAATAGGACAGCTGTTCGCTGTCCTATTTTTTATATTTACGCGTTATGCTGCATTTATCTCTGATGTACGTCGACCTGCGGGAAGGGGATTTCGATACCCGCCGCGTCGAAATTCTTTTTTACCTGTTCAGTAAGATCAAAATAAACCGTCCAGTAATCGGCGGCCTTCACCCATACGCGCACGGTGAAATCGAGCGAGCTGTCGTTGTGCTTTGAAAGGCGCGCAAACGGCTCGGGATCGGCGAGCACGCACGGATGCGCCTTGCAGGTGTCGAGCAGGATCGTTTTGACCTTGTCGATATCGCTTGTATACGCCGCTGAGAACACGAGATCGACGCGGCGCTGCTCCTGCGCGGAATAATTTATGATCGTGCTGTTGGAGATAGAGCCGTTGGGAATGGTTATCACGCGGTTGTCAAGCGTGACGAGGACTGTGTAGAAAATGTTGATCTCCTTGACCGTTCCGCTGTCGCTGTGAGTGTCGATGTAATCCCCCGCCTTAAAGGGGTGGAAAATAAGGATCATAAGACCGCCGGCGACGTTCGAGAGCGAGCCTTGGAATGCAAGACCGATGGCAAGACCGGCGGACGCAAGCATGGTAATGAATGATGTCATCGGCACGCCGAGTATTCCGGCGGCGGCGATGAAAACAATGATTTTAAGAGCAATAGAAACGAAGCTGATAATAAAGCTGTGAGCGCCGTTTTCCAACTTGCTCATCAGCTT
This sequence comes from Eubacteriales bacterium, assembly GCA_041670545.1. GTDB lineage: Bacteria > Bacillota > Clostridia > Oscillospirales > CAG-272 > JBAXZA01. The sequence goes on from JBAXZA010000078.1 coordinate 1,123, forward strand.
GCCGCGCGTCATAGCTTTGACGAGCATATTGACGAGTTTAAGACCGACTACAATAACGACCGCGGCGTAAACAATCTTCAATCCGGCGGTCGTGGCGAATTCAACTAAGGAATCAAGAAAAGCTTGCATAAATGTACCTCCAAGACCTGATTATTACAATAATTATAACATACTGTTCTTAAAAAGTCAACAAAATAGCCGCAAAATATCCTCAAAGCCGTTAAAATTTCCAAAAAAGCGAGGTAAATATATCCAATGCGCTGAAATAGGCGAAAGACGTTGAAAAAAACTGAAAAATCTGTTATTATATAGGTATAGCCGCAAAATATGTATTGCGTTATACAGCGTTAAAAACAAGGGATTTACGGAGAGGACAGGTCCAACGGAGTGAATAATATGTTACAGATCAAATCAATGCCGAGAAGACGGATTATACTCGCGGCGTCGGCGGTGCTTTTTATAATAGCCGCCGTGCTGACGTCCATTCTGCTTCTTATAAATCCTTATGAAAGCGAGATGTTCGGAATCATGAATACCGCGAATTTTACGGCGTCGTCCGGTCCGGTAGATAAAATACGCAATCCCGAAAGCGAGATGCGCGGCGTATGGATCGCGACGGTGCTCAATATCGACTATCCCGCAAAGGCGGGAGCGGACGCCGCCGCTCTTCGTGCCGAGCTTGATGATATCGTCAGAACAACGGCGGAATGCGGGCTGAACGCGATATTTTTTCAGGTTCGTCCGGCATCCGACGCGCTCTACGCTTCGGAGATTTTTCCGGCGAGCGCGTTTCTCAGCGGAAAACAGGGCGTTGCGGCAGACGAAAATTTTGACGCCCTCGCCTATATAACCGAGCTTGCGCATAAAAACAACATTGCGCTCTACGCATGGGTAAATCCACTGCGCGTGACGACTGGCAGCGCCAATGCGCCGCAGACCGACGTAACCGCTCTCGCGGAGAATAATCCCGCGCGTAAAAATCCCGACTGGGTGATAAGCTATGCCGACGGCAGGCTTTATTATGACTGCGGGCGCGGAGAGGTTCGTTCGCTCGTCGCCGCCGGAGTCGCCGAGATCGTTCGCGGCTATGATGTCGACGGCGTCGTGTTCGACGATTATTTCTATCCGTATCCGGTAAGCGGAGCGACCTTTGACGACGCCGCGTCATATAAAAAATACGGCGGCGGGCTGTCGCAGGACGACTGGCGGCGTCAGAATGTGAACAAGCTTGTGCGCGAATGCTACGACGCCATAAAAGCGGAGGACGAAAACTGCGCGTTCGGAATTGCTCCGTTCGGCATATGGCAGAACGACAACGGAACGAACGGCGGCAGCGATACCTCCGGACTTTCGTCGTACAGCGCCATCTACTGCGATCCGCTGGCGTGGGCGGATGAGGGCAGCGTCGATTTCATCGCCCCGCAGATATATTGGCAGTTTTCCACCTCGGTCGCTCGCTATGACGTGCTTTGCCGTTGGTGGAACGCCGCGCTCGACGGCAAAAAAAGTTTATCGGGTGAGGATATCAAATTTTATATCTGCCACGCCGCCTACCGCAGCTCAGAATGGGAAAGCGAGAGCGAGATCGCCGAGCAGGTCGAATACGCCCGCAGCGAGCGCTGCTATGCCGGAAGCGTTATGTACGGCTACGCGGCGATCAAAGCCAATGAAATGGAGCTGCGCGCGCAGCTCGCGTCGGTTTATTCGCAGGATATCGTATACGCCGGACTCGGCATAGCGTCGAACGGCAAAGCGCTCGTGATATCCTCCCCGCGCGACGGCTCATACCTCAATTACGCGTCGACCTACATAATCGGCAGCTCCGATCCCACAGTGCCGCTTACATTCGGCGGCAAAGCGGTCAGCCGCACAAAGGACGGCTATTTCTCGCTTTATGTCGAGCTTAATAAGACCAAAAACGTGTTCACCTTCGTCTACGGCGGAGAGGAAACTCAGTATGTGATAAACAAGGGCTACGCGCCCTCCGAAAAGCGTTATGCAAAGCTCGATTCGTATGAAATAACGTCGGTAACGCCCACCTGCGGCTATATCGTCGACGGCGGCACTGCTCTCAAGCTTTCGGCGACAGCGCCGTCGGGCAGCACTGTAACGGCGTCACTCGGCGGTACAAGCGTCACCCTCGAGCCTACGATAAATCCTCCGTCCGAGGGCGATTATATGTCCGAAACCTATATCGGCGTCATGACGCTTCCGGACAGCGCATCTGAAAATGAGATAAAAGCGCTCGGTAAAATACAGTTCACAGCGGTGCGCGGCAATGAAAGTGACAGCGCCGAGGGTTCTGATGTGCGTATCAAGGGCGAGGGCGATCCGTCGTTCGCGGTAGAGGTCAAAAATGACGTTTCAGACCTCAAAATAGCGGTCGACAGCTGGTATTATGACGATTACACCTCACAGGCGGCGGGTATGCGCGACAACTGCGTAGCGCTTGCCGACGGATATTACCGTCTGCGCATGGGCGGCTATATCGCGGAGAAAAACATCACCGAAATAGGCGGCTGGATTGCAAACGCGAAGGTCAGCGGCGCCGAGGTGAAATCGGAGAACGGCTATACAAGGCTCTACGTTAAATGTTCGCAGAATGTGCCGCTCAACGGCTACATCGAGGACGGAAAATTCGTTCTGACGATGTATAATCTCAAATCCTCCGCTCTGCCGGACATAACGCTCGGCAAAAATCCGATGTTTACCGCCGCCTCGTCCGGAGCGGGCTCAAAAGCCGGCTCCGCGCGCTATTATCTGACTCTCAAAGCGCTTGAAAACTTCTACGGCTTTGATTTTTCATATGATGCCGGTTATATTATAGTAACGTTCAAAGAGCCGGAGAAGCTCACCGATTCCGCTGCGCCGCTTTCCGGTAAAACAATAGTGCTCGACGCCGGTCATGGCGGCAGCGAGAGCGGCGCTCCGAGTCCCGATCCGACCTATTATGAGAAGGATCTCAACCTTGATATCACGCTCGCGGCGAAGAAAAAGCTCGAAGCTCTCGGCGCGACGGTGGTTCTTACGCGCTCGGACGATTCGACAGTATCGGTCATGAGTCGCGTCAATTTCCTCATTGCAAATCAGCCCGATCTTTCGATATCGATACATCAGAATTCGATGTCATATCCGAGCGATATCACGCGCATACGCGGCACGGTCGCGCTTTATTACGCCGACGCGGGCTATCTTCTGACCAAGAGCATATCGTGGACGATATCGTCGTCGCTCAACCGCCTTGAGCGCGCGCCGACCAATCAGCGGCTGGCGCTCGTGCGGAATCCGCGCTATCCGTCGACTCTTGTCGAGGTAGGCTTTATAACCTGTGTCGAGGAATTTGACCTCATGCGCCGCAGCTCGCAGGCGGTCGACAACGCGGCTCAGGGAGTTGCGGACGGCGTTTTAGCGTTCTATAATTCTCAGGCGAAATATGTCGTCTGATGTGAAAAATCATACGATAACATCGGTGTATCGTTCGATATAAACATAAAAACTCCACTGTGCGGTTTTATCCAAACAGTGGAGTTTTTTATTCTGCATCTATAACAATAGGTTTCTTTGCGTCAATAATAACAGAAACCATACCGAGGTGATCTACGCTGTTTCTTGTATCGAATCTGAATGAACGTCCGATTCTGCCGTCGGCTTCATTCCAATATTTATAGTGAAAAGCGCCGGTCGAATCACAATATTCAAGTAAATCAACGACAAAACCCGCACGTTCAAAAACTTCCGTTAATGAAAGGTAGTCATAAACGATTTTATGGGTATAGGCGGGGTGCGTCGGATCGCCGTTACCGCCTATTTTTACCATATTCTGATACCATTCGTTCCTGAAATTCCTATCCGGCACTGCAACTCTGATGTAACCGCCGCATTCCAAATAATCGAAACAATTCTTCGCGGCGGAAATACCTTGCTCGAGGGTCATATGTTCCCATACGTGTTCTGCAAGCATAGCGCTGATTTTCCCGTTTAAAACTATGCGTGAAAAGTCAGTACGCGACAGCACATTGAGTTCGTTTTCCTGCGTGCTTATCCAACCGTCTGAAGCTGATTTACCCGCTCCGATAATGATTTTCAATATCATACACCCCACAAAAAAAATAAAAGACTGCCAATTAAATCAGCAATCTTTTATGGCGCGCCTGGGGGGATTCGAACCCTCGACCTGCCGGTTCGTAGCCGGACACTCTATCCACTGAGCTACAAGCGCAAACAATATATACCACAGCTCAGTTCGATGCAATCACCTTACCTTGCTGACATCAGATATAATACCACAAATCGACTCGTTTGTCAAGGGGTTTACGATAAATATTCAAATATTTTTGTAAAATTATTCTCAGCGTGCATTCCAGTGAGATATTACGCGGATTTCTAAGTTGATTTTATTGTTTGCGTCTGCAACAGCATAACGTTCAAACGCTGTTATGTGTAAAAAAAATACAGCAGACTTCGCAGCCTGCCGTATTTTTTATTTTTAACGGTCGTTAAGCTTACTTTTCGATCGGCTTCATCGTTGGGAACAGGAGAACGTCGCGTATCGATGGTGAATTGGTGAGCAGCATTACAAGGCGGTCGACGCCGAAGCCAAGACCTCCGGTGGGCGGCATACCGTATTCAAGCGCGGTGATGAAGTCATCGTCTATCTGAGCGTCGCTGCCGTCCTGTGCGCGTTTTGCGGCGACCTGAGCCTCAAAGCGCCCGCGCTGATCGATAGGATCGTTCAGCTCCGAGAAGGCGTTGCCCATTTCGCGAGCGCAGATGAAGAATTCAAAGCGCTCGGTCATGGTTGGATCGTTAGGCTTGCGCTTCGCAAGCGGCGATATTTCGACGGGATAATCGTAGATAAATGTGGGCTGTATGAGCTTTTCTTCGACAAAAGCGTCAAAGAATTCAGCTAAAATATCGCCCTTTTTCATTGTGGAAGCGGTTGCCACATGATGCTCGTTCGCGGCGGCAAAGGCGGCGGCGTCGTCGGCAAGCTCATCGAAATTGACGCCGCTGTATTTTGCGACAGCTTCGGTCATGGTCATTCTTGCCCACGGCGACGCCATGTCGATTTCTGTGCCTTGATACATTATTTTATCTGAACCGCAGACCTTTTTCGTTATATCAACATACATTTCCTCAATGAGATCCATCATGCCGTGAAAATCTGTGTACGCCTGATACATCTCGACCGAGGTGAACTCTGGATTGTGCTTGGTGTCCATACCCTCGTTGCGGAAAATACGTCCTACCTCGTAAACACGGTCGATACCGCCGACGATAAGGCGCTTGAGATAAAGCTCGGTTTCAATGCGCAGGTACATATCGAGGTCGAGCGCGTTGTGATGCGTCTTGAACGGACGCGCTGACGCTCCGAGATCAATGGTATGCAGTACGGGCGTGTCGACCTCGAGATAGCCGTGCGAGTCGAGGAAGCGGCGGATCTCTGCGAATATCTGCGAACGTTTTATAAAGGTGTCCTTGACCTCCGGATTGACGATGAGGTCGACATAGCGCTGACGATAGCGCATATCGGTGTCGCGCAGCCCCTTAAATTTGTCTGGCAGAGGGAGCAGAGCCTTGGAAAGCAGCTTCACCGACTGCGAATGAATCGAAATTTCGCCGGTTTTCGTCTTGAAAACAAAGCCGGTTATTCCGATTATGTCGCCGATATCCCACTTTTTAAAATCAGCGTAGACGTCCTCGCCGATGTCGTCGCGCCGCATATAAACCTGTATGCGGCCAGCGCCGTCCTGGAGTGTGCAGAAGGACGCTTTGCCCATGATACGGCGTGTTAAAACACGTCCGGCGACCGAAACGGTCTTTCCCTCAAGTGTATCAAAGCCGCCGCGTATGTCGGCGGAGGTATGCGTGAAGTCGAAGCGCGTTATTTCGTAGGGATTCTTGCCGTCCGCCTTGAGAGCGTCGAGCTTTTCGCGGCGGATTTTAACCTGCTCGCTGTATTCGGCTGCGGCGGTTTCGGGCGAAATGGCTTCGTTATCCGGATTTGTAATGTTATTATCTTCCATAAGTGACCTCTTTTACAGCGGCGTTTAAAACGCTGTTTTATTTTAGGGCTTGTTCGTAAAAATCGATGCCCACCTAACAATTTACATAATATACCACAATAGCTTGTCTGAAAGTAAAAGTTTCAGATAAGCCTTATGACAGCATCGCTGCATTTAAAATGTGCGGTGCCGCACTATATCGTCAGGATTTTGATATTTCGAGTATTGTGAGCAGAACATCGCCGCCGGGAGTCGAAGCCGTGACGCTGTCGCCGACATGACCGCCGATAAGAGCGCCGCCGATGGGCGAAAGATCGGAAATTTTGCCGTTCATTGGGTCTGCTTCGGTCGAACC
>JBAXZA010000079.1:0-7333 GCA_041670545.1 Eubacteriales bacterium
GATGTCGACGGCTCGCATATACGGATTCTGCTGCTCACCTTCTTTTTCAGACATATGCGCAAGCTCATCGAGGACGGTCACATTTTCCTCGCTCAGCCGCCGCTTTATAAGGTTTCAAAGGGCAAACAGCAGCGCTACGCCTTCTCCGACGAGGAACGCGACAAATATATAGCCGAGCTTGGCGCTAACACCGAAGCCGAACGCTATAAAGGTCTTGGTGAGATGGACCCCTCGCAGCTTTGGGAAACCACAATGGATCCCGAAACGCGCACTCTGCTCCGCGTCAGCATAGACGACGCCATCGCCTGCGACGAAGCGTTTTCGGTGCTGATGGGCGACAAGGTCGAGCCGCGCCGCGCTTTCATTGAGGAAAACGCAAAATATGTCAGCAATCTCGACATCTGATTTTCGCCGCTCATAAAACCGTGCCGTGTTATAGACCGGCGCGGGCGATGCCGTAAATCTCCCCTCGATTATATTTTGGAGTAAAATATGAAAATTTCGACTGTTACTCTCAATCCGGCGATCGACCGCGCTATGTATTTCCGCGGCGAATTTCGCGCCGGTGAGCTTAACCGCGCATACAAAACCGTCGCGACGGTCGGCGGCAAGGGCATTAACGTTTCCCGCCTTTTACGACGTCTTGGCGTCGAGTCGCCCGCTTACGGCTTTATCGGCGGCACGGACGGAAAATATCTCGCCGGCAGTCTGCGCGGCGACGGAATCGACGTCCGCTTTACCGAAACCGCCGCGCCCACACGCGTCAACATCAAAATGATAGATGGCGGCGGCGTCTGCACCGAAGCAAACGAATCGGGCGGGCCGGTATCCGAAAACGAAATGTTCGAGCTTTGCGCGAAAATACGCTCGGATATCCTCTCCGAGCGTGAAGCGTCCGCCGAAAATGGCACGCGTCAGCCGATTTCCTCATCAAACAAACACGATACCGACAACATTTTTGTGCTGGGGGGAAGTATTCCACAGGGTGTGGAAAACGATGTGTACAATTACCTTGGGGAAATGTTTAAAAGCTGTGGAAAGCGCTTTGTTTTAGACAGCTCCGGCGCGGCGCTCCGCGAGGGAATGAAAAGTGCGCCGTTCATGATAAAACCTAATCTCGAGGAATTATCGTCGCTCGTCGGAGATCAAATTTCCACAAAGTCACAGGCGGTGGAAATTTGTAAACGCTTATATGTGGAAACAGGCGTTTCGGTGCTGTGTACAGCCGGTGGAAACGGCGCGATTTTCGCAGGAGAGGGCGGTTTTTACACAGTCACTTCTCCACACGTCACGCTGCGCGGCTTCGTCGGCGCAGGCGACACGTTTTTGGCGGCGTTTCTCTCGGTGATATCGCGCGGGGGAGATATTCCCGACGCCCTGCGTTTCGCGTCGAGCGCGGCGGCGGCAAAGGTGGAGCTTCCCGGTACGTCGCTTCCCGACGACGAAGCCCAGATGGCGAAATTCGCCGGCGAGCTTGTTGTTGAAAAGGTGTAGAGATAAGCGGATTTTTTGAGATTCTCATTTTTCGCTTGCGAAACGGGCTGCGAACCTGAAAGGACGGACAACCTACGGTTTTCCCCAGCTGCTCCGCAGAGCAGCTTGCGCTCAGACTCTCCCGTTTTCCCTTGGATGCGCCGCGCTGTTCGTGTGTTGCGCGGATGCCCGCGTTTTATGTGCGCGAGTCGGATGATGTTCTCGTTAATGCCGCTTTTTCTCTCTCGTGCGCTTTTTGTGTAGCCGCGCGGTTTCATCTGTTTGCGCACAGATTGGGGCTTGACATTCGTCATATGGTGACAATGTTGTTTACAGTAAACTAAGCCTTGTTCATAAAATAAAAAATCATGAAATAAAAGCCATATATCCGAGTTTTTACTTCTATTAAAGTTTTTGCCAGGCTTTTTTCAAAAAGCCGCGTACCCCCGTACCCGCGTACCCCGCACCTCCCAATAAAAAACCGACGCGGAAGCGTTATAACATATACCCACACGCACAAAATTCCAATATTAGAAAGCAAATAGGTAAACAATGGAAAATTTCGAATACAAGGATCAAAAAATACTTGATATCGGTATGGAGCACGAGGTTAAAAAATCGTTCATCGAATATTCGATGTCGGTCATTGTTTCGCGCGCTCTGCCGGACGTTCGCGACGGACTCAAACCCGTTCACCGCCGCATACTTTACGCTATGTACGAAGATCATCTGACATATCAGAATCCGTTCCGCAAATCGGCTACCACCGTCGGAAACGTGCTCGGACGCTATCATCCGCACGGCGACTCCTCAGTCTACGACGCGATGGTTCGTCTTGCGCAGCCCTTCTCAATGCGCTATCCGCTCGTCGAGGGACACGGAAACTTCGGCAACGTTGACGGCGACGGCGCGGCTGCGTACCGTTATACCGAAGCGCGGCTCGCACGGCTCGCCGATGAAATGGTCACCGATATCAAAAAGGACGTCGTCGATTATATCCCCAACTTTGATAACAAACACCCCGAGCCTTCGGTGCTTCCGGCGCGTTTCCCCAACCTGCTTGTTAACGGCTCGGTCGGAATCGCAGTCGGTATGGCGACAAACGTCCCGCCGCATAATCTGAGCGAGGTTATCGACGGCACAATAATGCTCATGGATAATCCCGACGCGACGGTCGGAGATCTCATGACCGTTATAAAAGCTCCCGATTTTCCGACGGGCGCAATAATCTGCGGCACCTCCGGCATACGCGAATCGTATGAAACCGGACGCGGACGCATCACCGTCCGCTCAAGAGCCGAGGTCGACGAGGAAAAACGCCGCATTATCGTCACCGAGATACCCTATATGGTGAACAAGGCGACGCTCGTTTTAACAATGGCGGACTGCGTTAAGGATAAAAAGATCGAGGGCATCACCGAAATACGCGACGAATCGGGCAAAGAGGGTATGCGCATCGTGGTGGAGTACCGCCGCGACGCCAACGGTCAGGTCATACTCAATCAGCTTTACAAATATACCCAGCTTCAGGACACCTGCGCCGTCAATATGCTCGCGCTGGTTATGAACGAAAGCGGCGCGCTCGAGCCTAAGGTGTTGGGACTCAAGCCGATACTCCAATATTACATCGCACATCAGGAGGAGGTCGTCACCCGCCGCGTGCGCTACGATCTCAAGGCAGCCGAGGACGAAGCGCACATCTTCGAGGGTTATAAAATCGCCATCGACAATATCGACGAGGTTATATCGATAATACGCGCCTCCGCTTCGATACCCGACGCCAAGGCTAAGCTCATCGAGCGTTTCGCGCTCTCCGATCCGCAGTCGCAGGCGATCGTCGATATGACGCTCGGCAAGCTGAGCGGCATGGAGCGCGCCAAGGTCGAGGAAAGACTCGCGAAGCTCGAGCTTATGATAGCTGAATTCCGTTCGATCCTCGCCGACGAAGCAAAGCTCAAGCAGATAATCAAGGACGATATGCTCGAAATAAAGCGCAAATACGCCGACAAGCGGCGCACTGAGATAGTCGCCTACGACGAGGATATAGATTTAGAGGATCTTATCGACCGCCACACCTGCGTAGTCACCATGACGCACGCCGGCTATATAAAGCGTCTGCCTACTGCAAGCTACAGCGCGCAGAAGCGCGGCGGCAAGGGTATTATCGGCATGGCGACCAAGGAGGAGGATTACGTTGAACGCGTTATCGCGCTTGAAAGCCACTCCTACCTCTTAATGTTCACTAACACCGGCAAGGTGTTCGCTCGCAAGGGCTATCAGATACCCGAAGCGACGCGTACCGCTAAAGGCTCGAATATAGTGAACATTCTCAATCTGACGGCGGGCGAGAAAATAACCGCCATGCTTTCGATCAGAGATTTCTCGGAGGGCGGATATCTCACGATGGTAACGCGCGGGGGAATGCTCAAGCGCACCGTGCTTTCCGATTACGAATATCAGTCCAAAAACGGCAAAATCGCCATCGCTCTGCGTGAGGACGACGAGCTTATGTTCGTCGCTCACACCTCGGGCAAGGACGAAATCGTCATCGCGACGCGCGGCGGATACAGCGTTCACTGCCGCGAGAGCGACGCGCGTGAAACCGGACGTAATTCGCAGGGCGTTATCGGCATAAAGCTCGCCGAGAGCGACAGTGTCGCGGGCGCTGCTATCCTTTCGCATGAAAACGATGATATCGCCGACGCAAAATTCGTAAGCATCACAGAAAACGGCGAAAACATAGATAACATTACCGAAAACGATGACAGCACCGATAACATTAACGAAAATGAAGAAAGCACCGAAAATGCCTCCGACGGCGCTAAAAACGCCGATCCGCGTCATGTGCTGATCATCACCGAGCAGGGCTACGGCAAGCGCTGCCGCTTCGACGAATTCCCGCGCCATAACCGCGGCGGCAAGGGCGTACGCTGCGGAGATCCCGCTTCAAAGGGCGAGATTGCAGGCGTCGCGACTGTCAGCGAGGGCGACGATATCATGATAATCACCGACGACGGCACGCTTATCCGCACACCCGCAGAGGGCATCAACGTGTACAGCCGCACCGCCGGTGGCGTTATCATAATGCGTCCGACCGAAGGCTCGAAAATTGTCAACTTCACCGTAGTTTCACGTGAGGAGGAGGAGGACGAAAACGAGGTTATCGCCGCCAATGCCGCGCGCAGCGCACAGGCTTCGGCTGATGCGGGTGCGTCGGAAGATTCAGATGAATCAATAGATACAGATGTATCAATAGATACATCAGCTTTTGATTCCGAAAACACCGCGACCGATACAGACGCCGAAACCGTGACGGACGACCTCGATTACAGTCCCGCTGATTCGGACGGCGATTCACAGGACGACGATATTTAAAGCAATACAGAGCAATTGTCTTTTCACAATATTATACTTAAAAATGCAGGGGCGGAGCGCCCATGATTTCAGCTCGCCGCCGCAAAATCAGGGACGATCTGACAATACGGCTCTGCTTGAAACAGCTGGCTGTGAGGCTCAATTTATATCTAACAAGAGGAAAAAAACATGAAAAAGCTCATCTCGGTAGCGCTGACAGCTCTGCTTGTTTTCAGCCTTGCCTGCTGCTCGCCCTCTGTGACCGACGAGCAGGCGCGATCTATTCTCGCCGGACTTATCCCCAAGGCGGAATATCTCAATGACGTATTCTGGGGAGAGGGACTTGCGGCGAAGGGCGGCGCTTCCTACAACGCGTCAAGCTCAATTTCCTCGCAGTATTACGAGGTTTCCGCCGACTGTCCGTATCAGACGCTCGTGCAGCTTTACAGCGCCGCCGCCGAGGTTTATTCGGACGATTATCTAAAAATCATCTCCGAAACGGCGTTCGACGGCAGCGACGATATTCAGCCGCGTTACAGCGAAAACGACGCCGGAGTTCTGACGGTGAACGTTTCAAACAAGGGCTTTGAGCTTTCGACCACCCTCCATCCCGAAAAGGCGACGGTGAAACGCTGCTCATTCGGCGTGCTCGAGGTCGCCGTCCCGTGCGAATTCCGTGGAGAACCCGACGAGGATTACATCATCACGCTCGTCGACGAGGACGGCGTGTGGAAGCTTGACAGCCCCACCTATTAAAATGCGGCGGGCGTCATAAAATCAGCTTTATATCGCATCAAACGTCTGATAAAAAATAAAAAACGAGGTGCTGACGAATGGATTTCATTTCTATCCTCTCCTCTCCGCTTGAGCTTCGCGGACTGGCGCTCGCACGGGAGGGCTGCTTTTGGCGGCTTCCAGCCGAGCTTATCGATAAGGTTAACGACGGAGTCACGGGACTTGCGAAAAATACCGCGGGAGCGCGCGTTCGCTTCCGCACCGCGTCGCCCTCTGTGCATATCCGCTTTACGCTGACCGATCGCGTGCTGATGAATCATTTTCCGCTCAGCGGCTCATCGGGAGCGGACGCGCTGTTCACCTTCGGCGGCAAAACGTATTACGGCGGCTGCGTTCGTCCCGCCGACGGAAATACCCTCGAATGCGAGGGCGTTTTCGGCTGCCCCAATTACAGCGGCGAGCTGTCCGACGTCGTTATGAATCTTCCGCTTTACAACGGCATCTCTAAAATGGAGCTTGCCGCCGACGACGGCTTTTCACTCGAACCTCCCGCGCCCTACCGCGTCGAACGTCCGGTCGTGTTTTACGGCAGCTCGATAACGCAGGGCGGCTGCGCGTCCCACCCCTCCTCCTGCTATACGGCGAGGGCGGCGTCGGCGCTCGGCTGCGACCACATCAATCTCGGTTTTTCCGGCTCGGCTCGCGGCGAGGAGAGCATCGCGCGTTATATTGCGTCGCTCGATATGTCAGCGTTCGTGCTCGATTACGACCACAACGCGCCCGATACCGAGCATCTGCGCGCCACACACGCGAAATTCTTCGATATAATCCGCGAAAGCCAGCCCGATCTGCCGGTCATTATCATGACAAAGCCCGATTTTGACGACAACATCGCGGAAAACAGCGCCCGCCGCGCAATAATCCGCGAAACCTACGACAAAGCCGTCGCGGGCGGCGACAAAAACGTCCGCTTCTGTGACGGTCAGACGTTCTTCGGCACGTCGGGACGCGAATACTGCACCGTCGACCGCTGCCATCCGAACGATTTGGGCTTTGCGGGAATGGCGGACGCGGTTTATAAAGCGCTAAGTGAGTTTATCTGACGGACGCAGCACTATATTAACGTACACCACACAACATTATACATAGGAGGCAGGAAATGGCAGCTTCTAAGGATAAAAACAAGAAAAAAGTAATGGCGGCGCCCATTCCCAAGGACGACAGCCTTTCGCCGCAGGAACAGAAGCAGAAAGCGCTCGATACCGTCGTAACGCAGATAACAAAAACGTTCGGCGAGGGCAGCATTATGAAGCTGGGCGAGAATTCTCACCTGAATGTAAGCTCTGTTTCGACAGGCTCGCTGACGCTCGATTTAGCGCTCGGCATAGGCGGAGTTCCGCGCGGACGTATCGTCGAAATATACGGCCCGGAATCCTCCGGTAAGACGACGCTCGCGCTGCACATCGTCGCCGAGGTGCAGAAGGCAAACGGCTTCGCGGCGTTCATCGACGCCGAACACGCGCTCGATCCGGTCTACGCGAAGGCTCTGGGCGCAAACATCGACGAGCTGCTGGTTTCGCAGCCGGACAGCGGCGAGCAGGCGCTCGAGATCGCCGAATCGCTCGTCCGCTCGAACGCTCTCGACGTTATCGTAATCGACTCGGTCGCCGCCCTTGTTCCGCAGCAGGAAATAGACGGCGAAATGGGCGACGCTCACGTCGGACTTCAGGCGCGGCTTATGTCGCAGGCAATGCGTAAGCTGGCGTGGATA
>JBAXZA010000080.1:0-7250 GCA_041670545.1 Eubacteriales bacterium
AAACGCACCGTTCCAAGGGAAAGCGGGAGAGTCTGAGAGGACGGAAAACCGTAGGGTTGTCCGTCCTTTCAGGTTCGTACTCGTTTCGCAAACGAAAAATCATCGAAAAGCCGTCCGCACAGGTTCGTCACTCGTTTCGTAAACAAAAAATCATCGTAAGCGCCGTACGCCGCAGATTCGCAACCCATTTCGCAAACGAAATACGTTTAAGCCGGACAGATGCCGTCGAACTCACGTTGATATAATTTTAATTTGAACATCGTGTAATTTTTTATACGATGTTCTTTGTTTTGTTAGAACACATTGTTTTTTGTTATAAATAACAAAAAAGCAAGAGATATTAAAATCCCTTGCTTTTTTATGGTTATACTGAAGATATTAAATATTATATATCAAAATCCTGTTTTAGTTCTTTGCCAAAATTTCTTCCAACACGTCACGCATGACGCCTTGGAAAGCCGCGTACCCATCGTACCTTTATTTGCGTACAACTACGACGCCGCCTTTTGCGTCGCAGGAAGCGTTTTCGGCTTCGACGATAGCGATGGTATTGCGCGAAGCGGTAGGAGGATTTATCGTATTTTCGGTATTGTTGAGTATCGATTTAGCGAAATACTTAACTTCCTTGTAATATGCGTTATCGGAATCGAACTCGACCTTAATTTCCTCGCCGTTTTTATTAACGTGCATACCGTTTGCGCCCATGCAGGCGGTACCGTTCTCGAAGCTGATACGGAATTCCATCCAGAAGCCGCAGCCGTTGAGTGTCCAGTCGTCCTGAGCGTTGACAGCGAGGTCGCTGCCGTTATAGAGATAGTTTGTGGTAACGGCGTCGTAGCCGCTGCCCTCATAGCGTATACGTCCGCGAGCCGCGACGGCGTCGGGCATACCGAACAGATAGTTGATCATATCGACGTCATGGATATGCTGATCCTGAAGCGCACCGCCGCTCTTATTGCGGTCCATGTACCAGTTTTCCCACGAACCGGAGGGGGTAGCGCCGCCGCGATAGAAATACGCGCAGATAGGAGCGCCAAGCTCGCCGCCGTCGACGATCTTTTTAAGCGCTTCATATTCACCCCAGAAACGAAGCACCTGACCGATCATAAGGCGCTTGCCGTTTTTCTCAGCGGTAGCGATCATTTTATCGCACTGCTCTACAGTGAGCGACATAGGCTTTTCACACATAACGTTGATTCCGGCATTCAGGCACTTGCAGGTCATCTCGCAGTGGAGATATGTAGGAATAGCAATAACAACGAGATCAAGCTGCTCCTTTGCGATCATTTCATCAGCGTCGGTATAGCAGTTGAAGCCGCTGAAATCAAAGCTGCTGTCGCCGATGCCCTTTATATTGAAGGTATTTTCGACGTTAGCGAACTGTCCGGGACGTACATCGCAGACCGAAACAAGCTTGAGCACTTCGCCCTCGCGGGTCATGCGTACGAGATTTTCAAGGTGTCCGCGGCCCATGCCGCCGACGCCGATAAGTCCTGCTCTGAGCATAATTATTCTCTCCTTTAAATAAAAAACGTGTATACGGACACGGCGGCGCGCAAACGCGATCCGTATCCCATACACGCTATTATACACTCTGTACTGTTAAAAGTCAAGCATTGTTTCGTATTCGCCGCGTCCGCGTCATATAACCCGCGTCAGCTGTTCGCGTTTTTCATGCGCTCCCAGCTGTCGACAAAGTTATGTATGCGCTCGTTGGGATCAAGCAGCTTTGAAATGGTGTCGTCATGGTTGAGCGTATCGATTATATATGCGACATATTTGCACATATCTACCTCGACGTACCACGGCTTCGATTTCAGCTCGTCTGTGCGGTAGATGAGGTTGGTGGTGAATATTTTATCGAACAGCTTCTGCTCATATGCCTCATCGAAGGTGTCGAGTCCCGCGCAGAACAGTCCGAAGGACGAGAACACAAATATGCGCGACGCGCCCATATCCTTGAGCTTCTGCGCGATATGGAGCATCGAGTCGCCGCTCGATATCATATCGTCGACTACTATGACGTCGCGTCCGGTGATATCCTTGCCGAGATATTTATGCTCGACTATCGGGTTTTTGCCGTCGCGCACGACCGAATAGTCGCGGCGCTTATAGAACATACCAAGCTCCAAGCCGAGTGTCGACGCGAAATACATACATCTCGACATTGCGCCCTCGTCGGGAGAGATTATCATGAGCTTGTCCGCGTCGAGCGAAATATCCGGAACGTTGCGCAGCAGCGCCTTTATCATCTGATAGGAGGAGCGGACGTTGTCGAAGCCGGAGAGCGGGATCGCGTTCTGCACGCGCGAATCGTGCGCGTCGAAGGTGATGATGTTGGAAACGCCCATCGCGATAAGCTCCTGAAGACATATCGCGCAGTCGAGCGATTCACGGACGGTGCGGCGGTGCTGACGTCCCTCGTAGAGCATCGGCATTATGACCGATATGCGTCCGGCCTTGCCCATTATAGCCCCGATGACGCGCTTGAGATCCTGATAGTGATCGTCCGGGCTCATCGGGCATTTCATGCCGTACATATCATAGGTGACGCCGTAGTTGAACAGGTCGGCAAAGATATAGATATCGTGACCGCGCATGGAATCATGAAGTATGCACTTGCCCTCGCCCGTACCGAAACGGATACATTCGGGCGTAACGATATTCGACTCCGAGCCGCGCCATTCGCGCAGATAGGAATCGACCTTCGCAAGGAAATCTTCGCTCCCCTTGAGTCCGATAACACTGAGCTGACCGTGTAATGAATCGTTCATCCTATAACCTCCGAATTTTTTATACGGCGTCCCCGCGCGGGACATACCGTTATTAAATAACGCCGATTAAACCGAAAAAAGCGCTCCGGGCATAAAAAACCCAAAACACCGTCTGAAGCCCCGCCCGTCCTGCCAGTCCAGACCGTCCTGCCCGGCGGATATTCGTTTGTAGCCTTACTCTGTCTGACTTTTGCGCGGCATATAAAGAAGCGCTGCCGCCGTCAGTTATCTTACAGCTACATTATAACACACTTTTAACAGTTTTGAAACACCAAACGACAAAATAAATTTATTTCCACATATTGAATTAAACTCATGTTTGTGATAAAATATTTATATATCTATAATAACCAAACCATGGGAGATTAAATCGTGAAAAAATTCAATTTTACATTTTATCTGATAAAGGTTCTCGTGCTGCTGCTCATTAATCTCATGTGCTTCGCGGTTTCGCTGATCCTGCATCTGATTTTCAAGCCTGCCGGAAATCCGGCGCTGACGGCGCTCATAAGCTCGGCGGCGGGCGGCGCGGTGTTCCTTATGTATACCTTCAAAACGGCGGCGTCGCTCAAAAATCCGGACGCTCTCTCCCCCGCACGCTTTGCCGCGCGTGAGGGCGTCTGCTACGCCGTTTTCATGCTGATTCCGCTCGTGCTGTCGCTTATATTCGGCGCGAAAAACCTCACCGATTACGCCGTCATGCTGTTTTTCCTGCCGAACACCCTCTTTTTCTATCTCACCAAAAACGCATTTCTCGGATATCTGCTCCACACCGCGCTTTATACCGCCGTTGTGACCGCTTCCCTTCTCGCGCCTAAAGGCAAACACAACGTCCCCGCGGCGAAAACCGATGAAAACGCCGCATCCGGCACATCAGGCGAGTCCACAGACGATAATTCGGACGGCGAAAATGTCGCCGGCAAGGACGATAATTCGGGTGCGGAAGATGAGAACAGCGACCGCTGACCGGAATATTCAAAGTATAATAAACGCCGCGCTATAAAACAAAAAAGGTCACGGACTCAGCCGTGACCTTTTTGATATCTCTTACTTTGTGATAGTTACCTTGTTGAGAACCTTCGACTTGTCGGGGTCGATACCGTTTACGACGGTAAGCTTGAGAGCGATGAGCTGGAGCGTCATTGCCATCAGATAGGGCGAGATGAAATCAGAGCCTGTCTTGGGCAGATTGAGCGCGAAGGGAGAGAGCGCGAGCGCTTCGTCGCTGTCCGAAATGACCAGCACTTCCGCGCCGACCTCGTTAAGACGGTTTATCATCTTGACGGCGTCGGGAAGCGTCGGACCTTCGCCGGCGAGAACTATCGCGAGGTCGCCCTCGTGAAGCTGAGCGAGCGGGCCGTGATAGAAATCGGAGATCGGATAGCCCTTCATCTTCATGCGGTTGGTTTCGAGTATCTTGAGCGCGCCCTCGAGAGCGATCGGATACGCCATACCGCGTCCGAGAACGACGGCGCCGGGCAGATAGTGATAGCGTGCAACGAGCTTTTCGATCTTCTCGGGCATATAGGAGAGCAGATCCTCGGCGGCAGACGGCAGCTTATCGAGTCCCGCGAGAAATTCTTCATTTTCCGCCCACATACCGCAGAGCAGTCCGAGAACGTACATCTGCGAGGTGAAGGTCTTGGTCGCCGCGATGCTCGCTTCATGACCCGCGCCGCAGTAAAGGTGATATTTAGCTTCCTTTGCGAGAGGCGAATCGTTGACGTTTGTGACCGCAACGGTGATAGTGCCGCATTCGTTGCCGCGGCGGATCACCTCGAGAACGTCGGCGGCAGCGCCCGACTGGGAAACGCCGACGACGAGCGAATGCTTCAGGCACAGCTTGCCGCCGTACTGCGATACTACCGACGGAGTGCCGAGAGCGGCGGGTATTCCGACGAGAATTCCGAGCAGATACTGAGCGTAAATGCAGGCGTGATCGCTCGTGCCGCGCGCTGCAAAGTAAACGTTTGTGATATCGCTTTGCTTGACATCGGCGAGAATAGCCTTGATGGTATCCTCATTGAGCTTCTTTACGTTCGCGAGCACAACAGGCTGTTCGCGGATTTCCTTTTCGAGATTTATCATTTCAATGCACCTCTGTATATTATTTTAGGGTTGACAATATTATATGCCGAAGCTTGTACATTACAGCGGTCATATCAGACCGCTGAGCCTGAGCACGAAAACTCCGGCGAATATGGTGACGACGCACATGAGCGTTGTGAAAAGCAGTATCTGCCCCGCAAGCTCGTAGTCGCTGTCCATATTTTTCGCCATTATATAGCTTGATACCGCCGCCGGACCGCCGAACAGTATGAACACCGTTCCGAGCTGAACTCCGCGGTAGCCGAGGGCGATTGCCGGCAGCACCGTGCAGAGCGGCACGATCACGGTTTTAAGCGTGCTTGCGGCGAGCGCGAGCGACCAGCGTCCGCGCAGACTTTCAAGGGTAAAATTAGCGCCCAGACTCATCAGCGCAAGCGGCATGGACATATTGGAAAGATATGTAAGCGATTTGGAGGCAAGCGCGGGAAGCTCAAGCGGCGTCAGCAGAAACGGAAGCGCCAGCACGACCGCGATGATAAGCGGATTTGTGACGACATTCTTAATTATATTCTTAAAAAACTGACGTTTTGTGAGCTTTTTATCCTCCGGCGCGTAGATGGAGAGTATCAGCACCGCGAAAACGTTAAAAAGCGTTATCGCGAACGGCATTACCATCGCTATCTGCGCCACGCCTTCGTCGCCGAACATATTCGCGGCGAGGGTTGTGCCGAGTATGGCGAAATTCGAGCGGTAAACGCCCTGAATAAACGCTCCGCGCTTATCGTTCGATTTTACAAATATCGGCACTATCGCGCACGGTATCAGAAAGGTAAGCACAATTCCGGCGACGCAGTAGCCGATAAAGCCCGCGTCGAACAATTCGGAGGGATTAGCGCGCGAAACCTCAAGAAAGAGCATCGACGGCAGCGCGACCTTGAAAACAAAGCGTTCGCTTTCGGAAAAAAACTTATCGGATAAAAAATTACATCGTTTCAGCACCGCTCCGAGTATAACGATTATAAAAATCGGAAAAACGGTGTTGACGCTGAAAATCAGGCTGTCAAACATATACCGGCGTCACTTCCCCTTCAAACGCGTACAGGCGTATCACGCCGCAACTACATTATAAGCCATTTTGTGATTTTTTGCAATAGTTATCCACATAAAAGTTACATTTGCGGTTTTTCCGGTGCGGCGAAAAAGCCGAACGCACAGGCGCCGGCTTTTTGCTGCGGTCAATATAATTTTTACTCAGATTGCAGAATTTGAGAAAAATGCCTTTATAGCCTGCGCGGCGTCGGCGGCTTTGAAAATCGCCGAGCCGGCGACAATGACGTTCGCCCCTGCCTGCGTAACGATTCCGACGTTTTCCGGCGTGATGCCGCCGTCCACCTCAATATCGATATCTCTGCCTGACGCCGTGACATATCCGCGCGCCGCACGGACGCTCGCCATGGTTTCCGGCATAAACGACTGCCCTCCGAAGCCCGGCTCGACCGTCATTATAAGTATCATATCGACATACGGTATGAGCGGCTCGAGCACCGCCGGATCGGTTTTCGGCTTTATCGTAACGCCGGCTTTAACACCCGCCGCGCGTACAGCCTTGAGCGTTCCGACGATATCCGCGCAGCTTTCGTAATGCACCGTAATGATGTCCGCTCCGGCGCGTACGAACTCGGAAATATATCGTATCGGCTCGTTTATCATCAGATGAACGTCGAAAACAGCCTTGGAATGACGGCGTGCCGCGGCGATCACCGCCGGACCGAACGATATATTCGGCACAAACGCGCCGTCCATGACGTCAAGATGCAGATACTGCGCTCCGGCGTCGTAAACGCGGCTGACCTCGCCGCCAATGTCGGCAAAATCGCACGCTAATATTGATGGTGATATTTTTATCATATTCCGCCTCACATTATAAATTTGTTCGTTTTAATACGGAAATACGCCGTGTCCGCACAGAATAACGGTGTGTCCGTCATACTGCGCGCCTGCGCCGACGAGTAGCAAACGGACGCGCTCCGCCATATTATGATAACAGGCGACGTGCCGCGCGACCGACGCCGCGATACGCAGATCCGCTCTGATGTAAGCGCGCGGCACGGCGCAATGCCGCCCCGCAGCGTCAAAAAACGGACGTGAACCCCAAAAGCGGTCTGCGCCGCGTTTTATACCCCGCCGTATTTCCGGCGGGGATTCTTTATGCCCGCACCCGATGTCAGATTCATACCCGCCCAGCAGGCTCAGTGGTATTTTTATAGATCAGCGCGATACAGTGTGCGCAGATTCCCTCGCCGCTGCCGGTAAAGCCCAGCCCCTCCTCGGTCGTCGCCTTGACGCTTACCTGCTCCGGCTCTGTTCCCAGCGCACGGGCGAGATTTTCGAGCATCTGCGGAATATGCGGCGACAGCTTGGGGTTCT
>JBAXZA010000081.1:0-7135 GCA_041670545.1 Eubacteriales bacterium
GCGAGCAGGTCTACAATATGCGGGTGAACATCGCGGATTCGGCGCTCAGCGCACTGCTCGTGTGGATATTGATACCGCGCATGGGCGTTCCGGGATATTTGATAGTTATATATATAACCGAGCTGCTCAACGCGTCGCTGAGCATAACGAAGCTGATAACCCTGTCGCGCTTCGGAGGAATATCGCCGGTAAAAGCGGTGCTTCGATGGGCGGCGCTCCCGCTGCTGCTGTCCATCGGCGCGGTAAGCGCGGCGAAGGTGGTCACGTCGATAATGCCGCCGCTGCCGATGATACCGTCGCTCGTACTGTCGATAACGCTTGCGGCGGCGATATACGGCTCACTTTCAGCCATATCAAACGTGGATATCCTCTTTGCAGCTCGAAAAAAGGCGTGTGTGAACAGTGTGAACATTCCCAACTCATAAAAAAACCGCACGAACACAATCGTGCGGTTTTGTCTATATTGTCTACTGTGGCAAAGCGGATTTATAACGCGTACCCGTCTCCGCTTCTCATGCGATAGATATCGCCGTTTGTGACATATTCGATATCGCTGTGACCGGACAGGCGGCGGAATATCTCCTCGGCGCGCGTCCAGCTGTGATATTTATCGAATTCGAACGAATGTCCCCAGATATAGAGCAGCATATCCTCATCGGGCGACGCATTGAGAAAGCGTTCGCAGAGCGAATGAATATTTTTATCCTCAATGCAGGCGTTCGGATGCCACATCATAAAGTTTTGCGGGAAAATGAAATCGTCATGCGCTGCGACGGTTCGCGAATATCGGACGCCGGTGGTCGAGAGTATGCGCGCAATGATATCGTCATTGTAAAACGGCCCGCCGGGATACGCCATGCCCACGATATGCTGCCCGGAAAGCGTTTGCAGCGCGATGCGGTCGTCCTCCACCTCACTCGTCACCTGCTCGGGAGTACAGCAGAGCAGATTCGGGTGATGAACGGTATGTACGGCGATCTCGTGGTTTTTATAAAGCTCGCGAACCTCGTCCGGCTCGACCTCCGTATGGTCGCAGTCGATATTGTCGTGCATAATGCGGTGGTGAGTGCCAAACGCGCCGGAATTCAGGTTGAAGGTGGCGCGCAGGGCGTATTTATCGAGCAGAGCGATAAGCCGCTTGTCCTGCACCGTACCGTCGTCAAAGCTGAATGTCAGATATTTCTTTCCCATTTCACTCAAACTTCCTTTATATGTCAGATTATGCAAAGTGCCGCGTCAAATGAGCTTAGTCGTAGAAAAGCACCGGCTCGGTCTGATAAACGTTGCCGTAAATATCGGTAAGGCAGTAGTAAACAAGGCAGTCGCCCTCGCCGATATCGTCATAAGCGACGGCAAGCTCCCCGGTATAGGTAACTGCGTCGCCGAATGAGAAGGTATCGGTGAGATTGAAATCGTAATCGTAATAATCGCAGAGGAATTCGAGCTTGTCGCCCTCCTTGAGCTGTATGTAGCCCTTAGCTGAAACGTTAGCGGAGCAGTCGACACGGTAGCCCTGAACATAGCCGCCTTCATGCTCGCTGTCCCAGCGGATGATGATCTCGGCGTATTCGCCGTTTATCAGCGCAGGGACGTAGCCGTAGGTCCACCACGAGCCGTCGTCGCCTTTATACTCATCCTCGAAGTAGAAACAGACGACTTTTCCTCCGAGCGTGACCCATGTGTTATCAAAATCGATGCGCAGGTCGCCGTCCTCGTCGAAATTGTAGATGTTGTCATAGCCAAGCTCGATATAGCCCTCGCTGTCGTCATACAGCACCGAGATCTCGACCGTCGTGATAAGCTGCCAATCGTCGTCCGTGAGCGAAAGGACATAGCTGCCGTCCTTGTCATCGACGGTAAGCGAGCTTGAATCATAGCTGTTGTCCGAATAATAATCGGTGTATTCGTCAGAAATGCTCTCGTCGTACCATTCGTAGTCCGACCATTCGCCGCTCTCCTGCGCCGAAGTCTGACCGCCAACCATAATGGTCACAAACGATGCGAGGAAGCTGATATAGCTCTCGGAGAAGCCGATCTCGCGGTAGAGCGTCACCATGTCGTTGAACATTGTAAGGTCGGTATAGGGGAAGTAGATGTTAAGTCCGCTTTTGTTTGCGGTGTTAGAGGCTATATCGTAGCTGACGCAGCTGTTCACCGAGCTGATAAGCTCGTCAGCGCCGGTAATTCCAAGCTGCGACGCGAGATAAACGAGGTCGACGTGATCGTAATCGTTGTCGAGCTTCGCGCGTCCGCTTCCGCCTACCGCGCTTCTCGCCTGCGAAACGCGGGTGAAGTTTTGGGCGTCAAGCTCGCTCTGTGCAGACTGGAGGAAAGAGTCCAGCGAATCGATGACGCTGTAAAGCTTGGTCAGATCGGTGACCGAGAGGGTAAGCTCGCTCTCCGAATCGTTATCAAGCGTGACATATTTGTAGTCGTCGATTATCTTCTGCGCGAGCGTTTCTACCTTGACCCCGGGATTGCTGCAAAGCTCGCTCACCCAGTCGGTATAATACCAGCCGGTGCCGGGTTCTTCCTTCTGCGAGGCTATCATATAATCTGCGTGGCGCTCAAGCACGAACGCGGTTTCGAGCGTCGCCATCAGGCAGGCGTCAAAGCCGATGAAGTCGAATTTGACTCCGCCGTCGGTGAGCGCGCGGTCGATCTGATAAAGGTTCATCGAGCCGCTGTCGGGGAAGTTTTCGTCGTAGCCGTAGCCGCCGAGCGTTCCTCCGCCGTGATCCCACATGATCAGCATATAGCGGTCGGCGGGATAGCTTTCCGCCGCGAAGGAAATGAAATCAGAAAGCGTAGCGGGATCGGTCATGGGAACCGCTCCGGCTTCGCCAATCTCCACAAGACCATCGTCGGTGAAATGCCAGCGCTGAACGGTATCAGTTCTCATGACGCTGTTCTGCCACTCGGAAGCGCCGCCCGTCTGCATGACGATGTTGACATTATCCGAAAGTCCGGCATACATAATTTCGTTTATATCAGAGGTCGCCATGCCAGAGCCGCTCTCAAGATCGGTCGCGCAGACATAGAGCATCAGCGTAACGCTTTCTCCGCCGCCCGAAGCAGCCTTGGTATAATAATCGCGCGCGGTGATGTCGTATTCGGCAAAATCGCCGTCGGAGGGCAGTATCTGGATATCGTTTATGTCGCCGCGAACAGTTTCGCCCGGTTCGGGGTCGGAGAGCGCGTCGAGCGTTTCGTCACACGAGCAGAGAGGGAGCGCCATGCACAGGCAGAGCAGCAGAGCCGTCGCTCTTAGTAAAATCTTCATACTTTGTCCTTTCGAGATACCATATTATGGAATCGCCGCCGATCAGCTTTTTGGCAGCAGCTAAAGGCGTTTAGCCCATGTATGCTGATATGCTGTCAGATCAGCGATCCCTCGTCTTATATCTTATAAATTATACCTCTGTGTACAGTTTTTGTCAACAGTTTTCGCTGTAATACGCCATTATATGATTCGCATCGGGTAAAAATCGAGATAATCGGCGGCGCACAAAACAAATTCGATGCCGTCGATCTCCCTCACCTGACCGATATCGTACTGACCGTGAATATGACCGTAAAAACACGAAGCGACGCCGTATTTATGCAGCACCTCAATAAGCTCCGGACAGATATAATCGCCGAAAGCCGGCGGAAAATGGAGAAACGCCGCGCGTTCGCGCCCCGCGCCCGCGTCGAGCTTTACACCCTGCTCAAGACTGAGCGTCAGCCTTGCCGCTTCACGCGCTATCAGCTTGCGGTAATCCGCTCCGCGCGATGCTATTTTTTCGTCGGTATACCAGCCGCGCGTGCCGCAGATCACTGTGTTTTCGGCGATAAAGGCGTTATTATAAAGAAAATCAAGCGTTGTAATATTGTTTTCCGCCGTAAATTCCGCCAATTTTTTCGCGCTCGACCACCAATAATCGTGATTGCCGCGGCCGATGATCTTGCGTCCGGGCAGACTGTCAAGCAGCATGAGGTCGTCGCGCGCTTCCTCAAGCTCCATCGCCCAAGAGATATCGCCGGGCAGCACAACGGTGTCGCCGTCGCGAACGGTCGTGCGCCAGCGTGAGATAAGCTTTTCGGTGTAGCCGTTCCAGCGGTCGCCGAATATATCCATCGGTTTTTTGACGGACAGTGAAAGGTGTGTGTCAGCAATTACAAATAATGACATATATGTATAACTCCGGTCATGGTGAATATTTTACATCGGCACGAACGCCGAAAATATATTTATTGCGGAATAAAAAACGTTTTCGTGGTCAGAATATATAACGTCCGGAGCGCGAAACGCCGCCCCGAGCCTACGATTTTTTTAAATTTGAAACGGAGATTTAAAATGAACGATTACGAAAAGAATCACGAAAACTGCGGCTGTAAGCACAACAAGGGCGTCACCTGCGACGTAAAGAGCTGCCAGTATCATGACGGCGAATGCTACTGCACCGCAAAACAGATCTCGGTAGGTCCGACCGACGCCTGCAAGTGCAGCGAGACCGTCTGCGCGACCTTCAAGTCTAACACACAGGCTTAAATCCGTTCAATTAAGTCGGTAATAAACCTAAACCGGTAAAATACCGGTCAGCCTTCCAATATAAAAAACGCCGGACGTCCGTCCGGCGTTTTTTGCCGTTTACGTTTATATTATTATAACCGATTTTCGCCGTTAAATCAAGCCCGCACCGCGAATTTTCGTTTATTTGAAATGCAAAACACATAGCCGCCTCAGAACAATATTAACTCAGAACACCGTTTCGATCACCTTTGACGCCGACTGCGGCGAATAACGCCAGCGGTCGATATGCGGCTGCGGCGGCATATAATAGCGCAGCTCGGGCGAGCGCGGCTCTCCGCGTCCGGAATCGATCAGCACCAGCTTTATCTTCATCTTTTCGGGTATGATGTTTTTTATGTAGACCGCCGCCGTCTGCCCCGCCGCGACATCGGCGCGATATTCGGCGAGTCCGGCAAGATTTGGCGTCAGCTCGACGAAAATTCCGTATTCCTCAACGCTGCGGACGACGCCCGCCACCGTCATTCCGACGGAAAAATTCGCGGCGTTTTCCTCCCATGTACCGAGCAGCTCGCGGTGAGTGAGATATATCCGCCCGCTCTCCTGCTCGATCTCGCGGACGGCGCATTTTATATATTGACCGACGGTAAAACGGTCGCGCGGATGAGCTATTCGCGAAACCGATATGCAGTCGATCGAAAGCAGCGAAACGATACCGCACCCGACGTCGCAGAACGCGCCGAAATGCTCCAGATGCGTGACCCTCGCGTCGATAATATCCCCGCGCTCAAGCGACGAGAGATACGCTTCGGAGCATTCGCGCTGGGCGGCGCGGCGGGAGAGCATTGCGGCACGGCGTCCGTCGCGGTCGGTGAAGAAGCCGGTCACCTTGAAGCATACCGCCTTGCCGACGCGCGTTATGACCGCGATATCGCGCACCTCCTCGCCCTCCGGGACAAGTGCCGCCTCCTCGCGTGGAATATAGCCTGTCATCGAACCAAGCTCGACGGTGAGCGTCATATCCTGCGAAGCGCGCACCGCCGTCGCTTCGAGTATCTTTCCCAAGGCGAGCGCGCGGCACAGTCCCTCCTCGGTGATAATGTATTCGCGGTTTTCAGGTGTGGCGATAAAAATTCCTTCGGGATAATAAACGTTGGTAAAATTCCGCATCACAGCTTTGACCTCCCAAAATATTTTACGCGGCGGTATATACGCCGCCTTGTCCGATCCTGTACGCTACATTTTATTGCGGCGTCGGCGAAAATATTACTCGGAGAAGCGTTGAACCGCCTTGAAAATATCGCGCGGATATGCTATAATCGTCCATATAGCCGCCATACCGTAGGGCAAGGGCTCTGCTCTTGCCGTTACACCCCCCTATATAAGCGCCCTCAGCCGCCATACCGTAGGGCAAGGGCTCTGCTCTTGCCGTTGCACCACCTATATAAGCGCCCTCAGCCGCCATATCCTACGGCAAGGGCTCTGCTCTTGCCGTTGCACCCCTATATAAGCGCACCCCTGATAACACCAATCGACGGCAACAATGCCGCGAAAATATTTTTCGGAGGTTTTGACATGAAAATAACCTATCTCGGCACTGCGGCAGCGGAGGCGATACCCTCCGCATTCTGCCGCTGTCCGGTATGCGTTCACGCGAGGAAAAACGGCGGACGCGAGATCAGGGGACGCTCCGGCGTCGCCGTGGGAGAGCGCATGATGATCGATATCCCGCCGGATATCGTACTTTCGAGCCTGCGTGCTGGAGCGGACATATCAAATGTTGAAACGCTGCTCGTCACCCATACGCACGAGGATCACCTCGACGTTTATGAGCTTTCAAACCGCTGTGATGAGATAACGTCAAGCCGGCTCGGAGATAATACGCCGCTAACCGTCGCGGGCAGCGCCGACACGGGACGCGCGATAGCATCGGTGACAAGAGGCGGCGTCAGATTTGAGCTTCTGCCGCTGTTCACACCTACCGTATACGGCGATATCGAGGCGACCGCGCTTCCCGCCGAGCATATAAAGGGTGAGGACTGCCGGATTTATCTGCTCAAAATGCCGAATGGCGCGTATTTTCTCTACGGTCACGATACCGGACTGTTCCCGGACGCGGCGCTCGATTATCTGCGCGGCATAAAGCTCGACGCAGTATCGCTCGACTGCACCTTCGTCATGCTCCGAAGCGAGCGAGGGCATATGGGTATCGACGCCTGCGAAAAGCAGCGCGATATTCTGATATCGCAGGGCAGCGCCGACTCGTCCACCCGCTTTATCGTCAATCATTTTTCGCACAACGGCTTCATTGCGGACGGCGTGACCTATACGACCGGAGATTTCGAGCGCATAGCGGCGGACAGGGGCTTCGAGGTCGCCTACGACGGTATGCAGGTCGAACTGTAAGCGCAAAATTTGATAATATACATAGCATATTTTGTGTGATGCGCAAAAACGTATAAAAAAACCTCCCAACTTCATTTACGTGAAGTTAGGAGGTTTTTTGCGTTTATATTATCGCCCGAGGATATATCAGCCTCGGCGCGAACGCTCGATTTTCCGGCGAATGAGCTTGACAAGCTCGACTATCGGGATTATCATAACTGCAAGACCGAGCGCGAC
>JBAXZA010000082.1:0-7130 GCA_041670545.1 Eubacteriales bacterium
AGGCGATATCCGCCGGACTGTCGACGAGCGTCGTCAAAAACGCGCTCTACAAGGTCATACGCGCGCCAATCGGCGATATTGAAAACGCGCTCGGTCACGAAATAGTCGTTCAGGGCGGAACGTTTCTCAACGACGCCGTACTCCGAGCCTTCGAGCTTGAAATCGGGCGCAATGTCGTCCGTCCGAACATTTCCGCGCTGATGGGAGCCTACGGCGCCGCGCTCTACGCACAGACAATGTCCGCGCGAAGGAGCACGTCCACCGCGACAATAACGCTCGACGGTCTTAATTCATTCACCCATGAGGTAAAAGCGATATCCTGCGGACTCTGCAACAACAACTGCCGTTTGACTGTCAACACGTTTTCCGGCGGACGAAAATACATCGGCGGCAACCGCTGCGAACGTCCGCTCATCAAAGCAGGAACGAAAAGCGGCGTTTCAGACGCCGACAACGGAATATATAATATCTATGATTATAAGCTTTCGCTGCTCGATGAATATAAATCGCGCTCAAAGGACGGCGGACGCGGTAAAATCGGCATACCTATGGGTCTTAATATGTATGAGCTGCTTCCGTTCTGGCACACCCTGCTCACCGATATCGGCTTTGAGGTCGTCACCTCGCCGATGTCAAACCGCAGGCTGTATTTATCCGGTCAGCAGACAATACCATCTGATACGGTATGCTTCCCCGCAAAACTCATGCACGGTCATATCGAGGCGCTGATAGCATCTGGCGTCAAAGCGATCTTCTATCCGTGCCTGACCTACAACCTTGACGAGGGACTCGGCGACAACCATTACAACTGTCCTGTCGTCGCCTATTATCCCGAGGTTATCGCAGCGAACGTTCCCGAGCTTGCCGATATCTGCTTTGTTCACGATTATTTTGGGATCCACCGTCCACGCGATTTCGCAGAAAAATTCTACGAGAAAATGTCGCAGCATTTCGACGGCTTCACCCGTGCGGGAGTTCGCGCAGCGGTGCTTCACGCTTACGACGAATATACGACATATATGCAGAAGGTCGCTCTCAAGGGCGAAGAATATATGAAGCTCGCGCGTGAGCAGGGACGTCACATCATCGTTCTTGCCGGACGTCCGTATCATATGGATCACGAGGTAAATCACGGCATCGCGCGGCTGATATGCTCTCTCGGCGCAGTGGTTATATCAGAGGACAGCATTTCCGATTATGTGGACAAGTTCCGCACGAACGTGTTAAATCAGTGGACATATCACAGCCGTATGTACGCGGCGGCAAAATATGTGCTTGACAAACCGGATATGGATCTGGTGCAGCTGGTATCGTTCGGCTGTGGTGTCGACGCGATAACCACCGACGAGGTGCGCGAGATACTCGAACGCGGAAATAAAATTTACACGCAGATAAAAATTGACGAGATCACAAATCTCGGAGCCGTCAAAATCCGGCTTCGCTCGCTTTTCGCCGCGATCGAGGAACGCAAAGAAATGAACGGCAGAAAGGAGGAGGGCGAAAATGCCTGACATCAGCTACATAAACGGCATACCGCACATTCCGTTCACCGAGGAAATGAAGCGCGATTATACCATTCTCGTGCCGAATATGCTCGAAATTCATTTCCGCATGATAATCAATATTTTCAACAACGCCGGATATCATGTGGAGCTGCTCACAACCACCGGTCCGCATATAGCGACCGAGGGACTGAAATACGTTCACAACGACACCTGCTACCCTGCCCTGCTCGTCATCGGACAGATGATCGACGCGCTCAAAAGCGGCAAATATGATCTGAATAAAACGGCGCTCATGATAACGCAGACCGGCGGCGGCTGCCGCGCGTCAAACTACATACATCTGCTGCGTAAATCGCTTGTCAAGGCAGGACTTCCGCAGGTTCCTGTTCTTTCGCTCAACCTGTCGGGACTCGAAAAGGATGCAAGCTTCAAAATGACGCTTCCGATTCTGCGTAAATGCGTCGTCGCGCTCGCTTACGGCGATCTGCTTATGCTGATGAAAAATCAGATTATGCCATATGAGCTAAAAAATGGCGAAACCATGGAAACCGTCAATCGCTGGGCG
Organism: Eubacteriales bacterium; assembly: GCA_041670545.1. Classification (GTDB taxonomy): domain Bacteria; phylum Bacillota; class Clostridia; order Oscillospirales; family CAG-272; genus JBAXZA01. The sequence continues at coordinate 2,071 of JBAXZA010000082.1, forward strand.
GACAAGCTGACAGCGGATTTCGCGCACGGCAGGGGTTTATCTGCCAAAGAGATCAAGGCGAATATGTTTGAGATGGCGGCGGAGCTTGCCAAAATCAAGGTCAATCGTGTTCCCAAGGTCAAGGTCGGAATCGTCGGAGAGATATACGTTAAATATTCACCGCTCGCCAACAACGGACTTGAGGATTTTCTTCACACGCAGGACTGCGAGGTCATGGTACCGGGTATAATGGGCTTCATGATGTTTAAGGTCGATAACCGTCTTGAGGACATCAAGCTCTACGGCGGCAGCAAAATCAAATATATGATTTGCAGGAAGCTGCTCGGTTATTTCATGAAAATCGATGAGATAATGTGCGACGCCGTCCGCTCGGCTGGCAATTATGTCACTCCGGCGTCATATCCGGAACTAAAAAAAATGGTTGACGGAATCATCGGTTATGGCAGCAAGATGGGCGAGGGCTGGCTGCTCACCGCCGAAATGGTCGAGCTTATCCATCACGGCTACTCAAACATCGTCTGCGCTCAGCCCTTCGGCTGCCTGCCAAACCATATCGTGGGCAAGGGTATGATACGCAAGCTGCGCACCGTCTATCCCGACGCCAACATCGTTCCGGTCGATTATGATCCCGGCGCGACCAAGGTCAATCAAGAAAACCGCATCAAACTCATGCTCGCCGTCGGCGCTGAGCGCCTGCCGGGAACTGGAGCAGGAACGGAGAACGCGGCTTTCTTGAAAGAAAGCCTGGCAAAGAACTTTTAAACAGTTATTGTTTTCATTTGGATTTATATAAAAAAGAGGGGCTCCCTTTGGGAAGCCCCTCTTTTTTTAGTCGTTTAAATGGCGAAGATTGTCGATGAAATTGTTAATTTCATCGAAATTCTGACGAATTTCGTCGATTTGCATACGGTTCAGTATATTTTCTATAATGCTTATCTTTCCATGCTGATAAGCATTGCTCTGTCTTATGTCGTCATAGAGCTTGATATAAAAGTCCAGGATTTTGCGGTTAGTTTCTTCGCGTGCAACGACGATATTTCCTATCGCTTCTGCCTTTTGCGCTCCCGCAATATCACCTGCAAAGGAGGTTTCCATTTGCCGCAGCTCGCTTATCGCCGACTGAATATGTGCGTTATCGGCTCTTATTTCATTCATATAACCGATTATCTCCGCCATGGTTATCTCGGGATCAACCTTTTCGGCGCCGTCGGTTTTGAGCATAAACTCGTTGATCGCGTTTACCTCGCCGGCGTCGGCTTCATGCGATGACTGCGCAGGTTTTTCGCCTGCGGTGCTGTCATTTTTATTTATTTCTTCTATATTATTAATATTATTCATTTTATCCTCCGTATCGCGCATACCGTCGGTATACGCGCCGTTTATTTGATACGGCGGACGCGTTAAGATGATCTCGGTTTCACTTTCATCGCTGTAACGCGCCCGACCGTGTTTTACAAGTCCTTTTGCGCGTTTTTTATAGGTCGGACTGCATATAGTGCCGTCCGGATCGGTCACTGTGACCGTTTTTTTATTGTTTGCGTCGTTTTCAGCGCCGCTTTTTTCCACAGTCATGTGCATAACCTCTGTTTTGTCGTTTTTTTTGATGGGTGTCTCCCCCTAAAACTTCGGTACAATATTATACTAACATAAAAATGCCGGCTTGTCAAGTGAATGTAAGCCGGCATTTTACACAGATTAGTTATACTTTTTTATATATAATCACTTATCAGTATGTTTTTGAATCCGCGTCAGATAAACGCCGTAGAGAATCGATATCACATACGCCTGGAACAGGCAGACAAGCATCTCCTCAACGGCGCGCGGAACCCATAGTATCCAGAATTCGCGCCCGTTCCACGCCGCAAGAAACACGCGCAGTATCTCGGTATTTATCGTCGTCACAATAAGTCCGGAACCGAATATTGAGAGGAATATTTTAAGAAAATATCCGCTGTGCTTAGGCTTTGCGGCATCTTTTTTACGTCCGCGCTCGATCATAATATCGATCGCAATGAAAAGCAGACCGAGAAGCATAACGCTTTCAAGTCCGGCCGTCATGAAATTTATATATCCGGACAGATATTTGCGGTAAGTGTCGGACGATCTAACCGTAAATTCGCCATCAGTGAGATTATCCGAGTCGAGGTTGAGCGTTATCTGTTCGATATCGGAATCGTCAACGGCGGTGAAAGTCATGCCGTTTTCCTCGGCATATGACTGCGCCGCGCTGCCATCTGCCGCGAATATATTAATTTTTGACGCGTTGAGTCCGGCGAAAGCGTCGGCATCGATCGTTTTTACCACGGAGGGTATGGTCAATGTGTTGAGTTCAGAACAATCCGAAAACGCGTTTGCACCGATTTTTGTTATTGGGCGAGAATATCCATCGATTTCGGCGTTTGACGGAATTGTGACGGAATATCCCGATTCCGGCGAGAGTGCGGTAAACGTTATTACATCATTGTTATATTTTACCAGCTCGATAATACCCGACGAAACCGGTGAAAGCGCAAGCCGTTCAGTCTGACCGCGTGTGGGAAGCTGCTGCTGCGACGCTATGAATGTGCTGTTCACGCCGTCTGCATAAAGCGCAGCGTGCGCCGTTATGCCGTAGCCCCCCGCGCAGACGAGCAGAACGGCGGTGACCGCGCGTATAATATTCTTTTTATTCGCAGTTTTAGTTATAATTATCCATATCAGACCTTTTATGAAGCCCCCCGCAAAGGCAGCGAGCGACAGCCACGGAATATAAGCGCCGTCCGGCTTAAAAACATAGCCGAGAACGTCGGACAAACAGCTCACTATTCCGCCGTAAAGCGGTCCGAACAGCGCGGCGGGGAAAAATGTGAACACGCCGGACAAGCCGACCTTCATTCCGCCCGCTCCGAAAACCGGAATGTTTATCGAAATGAGCATTTTTGAAACGACTGCGAACGCCAAGAACATTGCCGACAGCGAAATTCTCCGTATCAGCGCACGGGATTTGTTGTTTTGCATTGATTTTCGTTCCTTTCATATCGCGGCAGATGAGCTTTTTCATCACATTTTACATTCAGTTTATGCTCACAGGATAACATATCAGCGCGTCGCTGCGTGATTGCGGCGCCAAATTTTATATTGCACAGCAAGCATAGAACCGCGCACAAATGCGCATAAAAATACCTCCGCCAAATGTGATCGCTTGCCACATATTGGAGGAGGTAAGAAGCTCCGCATGAGCGGAACGGTTATATCGTCCGATAATCTGGCAGCGGGATGCGATCATCACACCGCAAAGCCAAACGGCTTTTTCGTCCGATGAACAACTCCCCGTCTCACCGGCACTTGACGCATGACGACCTACTCTGTACATTCTATGCCGGACAATTTATCCGGCATTTTTATTATATCATATACGTTTACAATTTGCAATAGCCTGCGGTATAATTATTCACAATTTACCGTTTAGGTAAATAAAAAGCCTGCGTGTGCAGACTTTTATAATTTTATGCGCGTGTTTTATAATAATTTATCAGACAGCCGGCGAGTATAATATCGCGCTCATCAGCTGTAAGGGGCGGAAGTCTGAGAGTTATCTCCTTTACCGACGCGTCAGGCGAAATAACATAGCCCGCAAGCTTCTGCGCTCCGGCTTCGACCGCCTCTCTGACCTTCGGAACAAACAGATAATCGCCGAGCGCGACCGGTATTTCATCACAGTCGCAGTTGAACGGCAGCATACCCCAGTTTATGAGGTTGGAGCGGTAACGCTTGGTCGCGTATTCGATGCAGAGATTTGCGAGTCCTCCAAGCACACGCTGACACGATGCCGCCTGCTCGCGCGCCGAACCGTCGCCGGGGCGGTTGGCATAGATCATACTTCCCTTTTCGATGCTTCCCTGCGGCGCTATCCTGCGCGCCGCCGCCATGACATTCTCGGGAACAGCATTATTCATGATATCCTTTGCGCGCTGTACATATTTAGGATCCTTGCGAGAAAGGGCAAATTCGGCAAGCTTTAGCGGATTTGAGCGGTAGGACGAGGTTTCGCCCGACGGAATAAGCTCGTCAGTCGTGGTGACCGGATCGTCGATTATAGCGGCGACGGGCAGGATGACGTTATCGCCAAGCGCTTTCTGTTCTGGCCAGTCGGCGATATTCGGCCCGATTTTAAGCTCATAGCCGGCGTCGGGCTTACCGCAGCCGTTGTAAACGCGGTTTACATAAGCGCTGTCGTCAAACGAGTATGGATAATCGTTATATTTGACGTCGAGCGTATCCGCGGCGGTCAGAATGCCACCGTTTACCGCCGTCGCCGCTATCGAACGCGCGTCCATAAGCGCGACGAACGCGCTCTGACCGCCGGATGGCTTTGAGCCTTCGCGATTGGGGAAATTGCGCGTCGAATGGCGTATCGAAAGTCCGCCGTTCGACGGAACATCACCAGCGCCGAAGCATGGACCGCAGAACGCTGTTCGCATTATAGCGCCCGCCGTGATGAGAGTCTCCGCGACACCGTTTTTGAGGAGCTGAGAGAATACCGGCTGGCTCGCGGGATATACCGAGAGTCCGAATTCGCCGCAGCCTATGGAACGCCCGCGTATAATATCGGCGGCGGCGCAGAGGTTGTCGTATATTCCTCCCGCGCAGCCGGCGATGACGCCCTGCTCGACGAGGATTTTGCCGTCCGGCGTGATCTTATCGCGAAGATCGGCGTCTGGCAGATTGAGATATTTATCGGGATCTGCGCAAAGCTCGCGAATGGTCACGGCGTTCGATGGATGGAACGGCAGCGCGATCATGCTCTCTATCGCGGAAAGATCGACGTCGACCGCGCAGTCGTAATACGCCGTTTCGCCGGGCGCGAGATATTTGAAAGCCTCAGGGCGGCGATGTATCTCGAAATAACGTCTTGTTTCATCGTCGGTCGCCCAGATCGAGGACAGGCATGAGGTTTCGGTGGTCATAACGTCGATGCCGTTGCGGAATTCGATCGGCAGATTGGATATACCGTCGCCGATAAATTCCAGCACCTTGTTCTTGACAAAGCCGTTTGAAAAAACCGCGCCGATTATTGCGAG